>CALYRA010000048.1 GCA_945292135.1 uncultured Dysgonomonas sp. | reverse complement strand
AATTTTAGATACATTCCAGTTTATGTAAGTCTAAAAATTTCTTAGATACTAATCCTATAATTTTAATCGGAATAAATTCAAGACGTAACAAATTCAATAGTAAATGACTTAATTAGGTTTTGCGGTTGTGCCTGAATAAGATATTATCTTCTAATTAAAAATGTCGTTTTCCGAAGCTGTATTATATTGTCATTTGCTTGGCTTTGAGAATTGTGTATAGCACGTGGTTTGGGTCTGAATGAATAAATAAAATTATGCTTATGTGGACTTAATAATATGTAATGTCTAATGTAAATTAAATATATGAAAAAACTAACAACTTTACTTTTTTTATTTTTATTGACTATTTCCGCGAATTCTCAAGTAATCACGGGTAAGATTTTTGAAAAAGAAACCGGCGAGACTTTGATTGGCGTTACAGTTATAGCTGATAATGGTAATACGGCTATTTCTGATCCCGATGGTACGTACAAAATTGATGTTACCAAAGCGGATAAATTAGTAGTGAAAATGATCGGTTTTACCGAAGAGACTGTATACCTGAAGAAATTTCTGACTTCAGATAAACATGATATTTATCTCAAATCCGGTGTTGCCCTCAAAGAAGTAACAGTAACGGCTAGTATCGCAAGTTCGAGAAGTTGGAAAGCCGTTGGTGCGGATGTTGAAGCCGTCAACGCTTCGGACATTATGGATAAAACAAACTCTTCGTCGTTTGCAGATATGTTAAATGGTCGCGTGAGTGGAGTTCAGCTTTTTCAGACTAATGGAAAAGTCGGTATGCCCATCCGTTTCAATGTGCGTAGCGGAGCTACTTTAAGTATGGATAGAGACCCGATTATTTATGTAGACGGTATCAGATATAATAATACAAATACGTCAGATATCAATTCGTCACAAGATGCTTTGAGTATGCTCAATGATTTACCCTTAGAGGATATTGCCACGATCGATGTGATCAAAGGTCCTGCCGCCGCAGCATCATATGGTTCAGAAGCTGCCAATGGCGTTATTGTGATAACCACTAAGAGAGGAGCAAACATTAAATCGGGTATCGATATTAATGCCAAGATGACTTATGGTTTCAGTAAGAAGGCGCAAAAGTATGATCAGTTTGTTAATAATAAGGATATCAATGATTTTTTTGTTACAGGCAATCAGGTTAATACCTATGCCAATCTGACCAAAGCTTACGCGCCGGGCAATAAATTGTTCTTTTCTTTGAATTATAATGATATATCAGGTATAGTTCCCGGTAATAAGGATGAACGTATGTCGCTTAAAGGAGCTTACGAGTTGAAGCAGGATAAGTTTTCGTTAGACTTGAATATGGCTTATACGAAAGGAACAATTAAATTACCTCAGACAGCGCAAGGTCGATACGATGCAATATGGAATCTTATGCGTACGCAAGAACCATGGCAGTATATTTCGGAGCGTACTTGGAAGGCTCAAAAATGGAAATACAGCAATGACAGGGTTGTAGGATCTTTGCGTATGGGGTATATTTTTCCTTTAAGATAAAGGTTGAAACAGTTTTTGGCTTGGATAATAACTTTATAGATGGCGAATATATCCTACCATATGGTTATATTTTGGGTTCGAATGATCAAGGGCAGAAGAAAACGAGTGATCGCAAAAATTCTAATTTTAATTGGGACTTTAAAATTAACAAGCAATTTGAATTGTCTCAAAAATGGAAAATGAATTTAACGCTTTTGTCTCAAATTGCCAGTCAAAATCAAACCAGTCATATTATTAATGTAAGTAATTTCAGCGGTGATGTGAATAATGTATCTGCCGCAAGTTCTAAGGATGTTAGTGAAAGTAGTTTTGAACAGCGTACTTGGGGACTTTATGGTGAGGCTTTCATAAATTTTGACAATAGAATGTTTATAAATGCGGGATTACGTCGTGACGCTTCGAACCTGATCGGTTCCAATGTGACCAGTATATTATATCCATCGTTAAGTGTAGCATATAATTTGAATGATATTAAATTCCGTACAGCCTATGGCGAATCCGGCAGATTGCCTTATCCGACAGATGCGCGCACTTCATATACGATGTCGGGCAATTCATCGTATGGTCCCGTAGTGAAGCCGGGTACTATGGGCAACAAGGATATTAAACCTGAGCGTATGCGCGAAATTGAATTGGGTTTTGATGCCAAAGCCTTTAAACAGAACTTCAGCCTGACAGGCTACGCACAGTTTACGAGAGACGCTATTATTTACGTTCCGTTAAAGTCTTCGTTGGGCTGGTCAGGAAATGTTCCGGAAAATATAGGTAAAGTAGAAGGTTATGGATTGGAGTTTAAATGGAATGGCAATTTATGGGAATCTGCTGATAATGCTAATTCAATAGATATGTTCGTTTCGGTCAATTTACAAAAAAACAAGGTTACAGATACCGGTGGGCGTATTATCAATAACTATCCAAATGTTATCAAAGAAGGGCAACCCGCTTATGCGTTTTATTACATGAAAGTTGAAGGACCCGTTTTTGACAAGAATGGAGTATATAAAGGAGCTAAGGAGAGTGAAGATCCAACCTATTTAGGTAAACCTTTTCCCGGTTTTTACGGTTCGTTCGGGTATGATATCCGATTGGTAAAAAATTTGTTGCTGAGCGCGATGTTCAATTATTCGATGGGCGCTTCCGTTTACAATCAGAGTTTTTATAATGTTGTCGGCTTGGGAGATAATATGAAAAAACGTGAAGATTTGTTGAGCCAATTGGCGCAACAACCGGTCGGTAGCGATGCTTATAAGGAAGTTGCAACTAAACTTGCTTTTACGGAAAGAAACCGTTCCAACTATATTGAGAAAGCTGATTTCTTGAGATTAAGCTCTTTGTCGGTTGGCTATGATTTCAGCTCGATGGTAGCCAAAGCTACGCGTAATATGGTGAAGAAATGTAAATTGGTGGTAGCCGCGCAGAATGTCTTCCTAATTACAAATTACAGTGGTATCGAACCTCAGGTTGAAGGTAATGGCGGTAATCGTAAAACTCGTGGTATCGGCAGTTTGTCCAGAGATATAACGAATGCGCCTACTCCCAGGACATATACTGCAAGTCTGACACTTAATTTTTGATTCTTAATTTTACTTATCGTTGAATATGAAAAAAAATATATATATAATTTTTAGCTTACTGATTACACTGATATCTTTCTCGGCTTGTGATAGCTGGGTTGATGACGCTAAAACTCCGAATGATAGTTTGACTTGGGAAGAAATTAATCGTCCCGGTATGATTGCCGCCGTGCGTAACAATAAATTGGTGGATGGTCCGCTTATTAATTATATCAAAACAATTGTTGGTGACGCATCTTCAAGCGTTTTCCTAAATACAGGCGCCATGACTGACGAGATCGCTTCTTCTGAGAAACCGAATGTACTTTTATATAAGAGCCTGAGGAATGATAATGTATCATCAAATGGCGGACAAACAGATGGGTTGTGGAATAATCTGCAAAATTTGAGAGCCCGTTCCGAGGAGTTACTTGTTATTCAGAATAATGTGGCTAAAAATGATTATCCCAATTTAGATGTCGTAAGAAGTTATGGACGTTTTACCGGTAATTTTTATAGTGGGTACGCATACTATTTGCTTGCTCAATGTTTTTCGTCCATATCAGATAAGGAAGGCAGCGTTTCGGTAAATGGTAAAATGTTATCCCATTCTGATTTGTATCAGAAAGCACTTGATTATTATACAACTGCTATTGAAGAGGCTAATGACGAAGGGTTGAAGAAATATTCTGATTTCTTTAAATCGGGATTGGCTACGCGGACAGTTGAAGCGATGATCGTTAAATTATATATGCACCGTGAAAATTACACGGAAGCTGCGAAGCATATTGATAATGCTTTCAGAGCAGGGGATAGTTTCACTGTTGTTTATAATCAAAATGGTTCGACCAACGGTTTGTATTCAGTTATTGGTATTAATGCACTTAACGCTCAGGTTGATACCGTTATTCCGGGTGAACTTCGTAATGCTGCTGAAAGAAAAGCTATTCAAACCAAAATGAACAAGGGTAAGAATTTGTATTTGGCTTCTTTAGATAAATACAGCCCTTTGATTATAACAGATTACAATGAGATGCAACTTATCAGGGCGGAGCTTGTTTTGAGGTATCAACTTTCGGGTGATGCGCTAAGTTTGGTCAACAGTGTTATTTCTTCATTTGATGCTTCGTCAATTGAGAAGACTGCTCCCGATATGGTTTTGCTTACGCATCTGCGAAGAGTATATCTTTATTTAAGGGGTGAGCGAATCGCTGATGCCAGACGCAATTTGCTTCCTCCGGCTAAACAGAAAGTATGGGATGATCGTAATAATAAATGGATGCCATTTCCTGAGAATGAGAAATCCTAACCTTTGAAAATATTTAAATGATATCCTGCCTTAAATTTTAAGGCAGGATATTTTTTTATAGGCTAATTTAATTTTGATCGCGAAATTTTCATGTCTTAAAGTGTTTTACGGATTCTGTATGTTTGAATGTGTTTTTTCTGTTTATACATTTTATCTAAAATCGAATATTATTATTTATCTACAATAGAAGATACATATAATAGAAATAACGATTTGATAATTCTATTCCTTCCGTAAATATTGACGAATTTCCTTAATCTTGTGTGAAAATTTAATGATTATACGTAAATTACTAATAGTTTGATTAAATTTTATTCAACAATTTTTTTGAGCTGATATTTTGAGTATTTGTTAAACAGGATCAAGAGAAAATTCAGGGTTTCGGAAGAAACATCCATTATTTTCAGTTTTAGTAAAAAAATTTCTTATTCCTTTCTGCTTTTAATGGAAAACAAATCCGGTGTTATTCATAGTCCATCACACTGATATTGTGGTTGACAGGCAACTGGCATGAGCGCATCTTGAATTTAACCACGTCGCTATATGCTTCGTCCCTGTTGGGAAGTTTTACCTTAACACGGTAGAAGACTGTTCCTCTTGTTTGATTGGTGGTATATTCCCTTCCTGTCGCTCCTGTTATATCCGACCAGGAACATCCCCTGTCTTTGCTCATCTGCCACTGAAAAGTACTGCCGTCTGCCGCATAGGGGCAAGTTAGATTCTTATCTACCAAATCACTACAATCATCCTGGCTGGTCGGAATGACCGTATAATAATAGATAGGGAATGCGTCACCACATACATCCTGATCGTGTTTTCCATCCCCTTTGTCATTCAGGTTGATGATTATTCCACTATTGGGATTCCAGTCGGTAGCGAAATTGTTGAGCGTAAACGATGTTTCTATCGTATCCTTCCGATTGATGGAACCTTCATATTTGTAAGTAAATTGTTTAGGACTGTTCAATATCTTGTCTTTGTATACAGTTATATAAAAAGAATTGCGGAAAGGATTATCGCCAATATTGGTTATGCCTAACGTTATCTTCATCTTATCGTTTATTCTGTCGTATTCATATTTTGGCTGGCTTGAGAATTGGGCATTGGCGGCAAGCCAGAGGGGCGTACCATACTTATTTAACACTGTTTGCTGTTGAAAGAAATTATTAAAAGGCCATACGTCATCATTTGTTCCTAATACTCCGTCTTTACCTGGGAATCTTACAGCTGAATTATATTGCTTTGCTGGTATTGTTAAATCTTCATTCACATTAACGGCATTATACATATATTGATTCCATACCTTTCGGGCAGGTGCCCAAGGAGTTGTTGACGATTTAAAAATATTTAAAGTGCCATCGTTTTCTCTTGCTCCGTTTTTCAATCCGACAGCAATAATTTCCGCACTACCATCTGCGTCTACATCAGCAATAATCGGGTATTGCATAATTGTAGTCTCTCCAAAATAGAGGACTGTCATTAAGGTAACGGGTGACCTGCTGCCATCTATGATACAAATACGACTCTGGTCTGTCAGCAGTACTTCATTCTTGCCATCCAAGTTAAAATCGAATAAAGTACAAGTATTGGAATAAGAGTCTTCATCGGGTACAAATCCCCAAAAATACGACCAGGTCATATTAATGGCGTCATATTTATAACAGCGCACTTTTTCGTTACTTCCCGATACGGCGCACTGGATAATTACTTCCAGATTTTTATCGTTATCCACATCGGCAATCAAAGGAAAACTTTTACCGCTCATATTGGTTTCCAATATTACCGGTGCGCTTACTTTATTATTATGTACATCCCATACGTACATTGAAACATTTCCTGTATAACCTGCCGAATTTCGGTTAGTAATGAGTATATCAAGATATCCGTCTTTATTAAAATCAACTGCCTGCGCATGTCCGTCGGCAATTACGCCGGAAGGGGGAACAATTGTCTGATACCTAACAATAGAATTCCCTGACATCCCCTCTCTATTTGTTATATTTACTTTGTAAATTTCATTTCCCAATATCAATTCAAGTTTTCCATCATTATCAATATCCGCAGCTGCAGGAGAAGATAATTTCCATGGATACTTCACTGTCAGATGGGTAAAATGAGCCCATGATAAACCCGCATTGCTTCCTCCCGTAGCTATTGCTAATAATTTCCCTGTCGTCGCATCATAAATTTTATTACGGATATATATTTCAGGATAACCATCCTGATTAAAATCAGCAAATCCCACATTTACTGCAAAATCGCCTAATTGTGTGCCGAAATCAATATCGGATATCCAATACGGAATATTGGGATCAGCTGATGTTATATCGTATGCCCTCAATTTATTATCTAAACAGGCTACTACAATCAATCCCTTTTTATCTTTCGTTTTGACTAATCCATACCCTGCCGCATCATACTCGCTTACATAGGAAGACATTCTAATTTTGCATTTCAGAGCATGCGTTGCCCCATCATAGACTAAAATCGTTGGGGATGCTGGAGCATAATCGTCTCTGGACATAATTCTACCTTCTCTACCAAAACAAACTATTTCAGGAATACCATCTCCATCTAAATCTCCTACCATAGGTATAATAAGGTTTGATACAATCTTGTCGGAAGACCATATTGATTTTATGCCCCACACAAGCTGCGGCGGATCGGTAAAACAATTGACATCGGGTTTTATATTGTCGGGCAGATTTGCTCCGGAATTGAGGTTCGGTTGTGCTATGAGGCTTATCGTAAATAAAGTTAACAAACAAATCGATATTATGGTTTTTTTCATATTAATCTTATTTTAATTTATCTTTTGGGTAAAAAACATTACATTGATGAAGGAAGCAGGAGTGTGTCAAGGTCATTCATATCATAATTCATAATTTGGGGGGCGATGATACTGTCGACCTTAAAAACTGGATGGTGATAATGAGTTATCATATA
>CALYRA010000047.1 GCA_945292135.1 uncultured Dysgonomonas sp. | reverse complement strand
AGCATTCATGTACAATGCTCCAGAGATATGAGCCTTAACATATTTTAGTTCTCATTTTTTTCGACTAATATCCCGAATCATTCTGATACACAAAAATGTAATAAATAGTCCAACAATAATTATAGCCGACCACATAAAAAATGGATTCTCAATCCATAATTTCTCTTTAATCTTTTCTTTATGAGGAATTAGTTGGGCATCTGAAATACTAATAATCGGCATATTTTCAGGCAATTCATTCCTAAAATATACAATATCATAATCGGGAATCGCTGCTTTCTTATCACCATAAAATAGTGTATATTTCTTACCAGCTTCAAGATAAGCGGATAAGTAACGACTAAGCCCAAAAGCTTTTATAGAATCTATAACCAGAGGCGGATTATCATTATTGCTTATAGTCAAGCACACATTGGCTGTCTGAAATGTATTTGCATTAAATTCTATATCGTTATTCAATTTTGAAGATAATACAAAATTTGAATAAGAATTATCATCCTGAATTATAACATCACGATAATAATTAAAATCATTTTTAATAACGAAAGCAATTTTATTTATTCGATAGTTATCCTTGGCATTTGGAAATGTAATGTATGATTTCTTATCAATACTATCCTTCTGTACAAATCTACCTAAATAAAATTCAACATAATTGCCATAAATATCGTAATCAGTAAGCCTTTCGACACGAATAATATCCAGTGGATTTTTTTGATTATTAATTAATTCAATTTTATAATAAGTAAAATTTCCTTTTGGAAAATCAACAATCAAAGTTTCATTCCCATCTTCAGCTTGAGAAATATTATTAACCATAGACCTCTGTTTAACAATATACCATTTTTTCTGATCGTCACTACCACGAACAACATAGTCTTTCTTAACATCAGCTTTCCGCACAGTAATATATAAACGACTTAAATAGCTTTTATCTTTATTTGAAACCACTATACTATTTATACTGTCTTGTTCAACATTTTGGCATATTTCACAGTCGATAAAACGATCAATTCCTTTCATTGGTTCATCGGATCGCAACAAATAAGGCACTTCATTCCCTTGTTCATCTTGAATCCGCATATCCGATAAATCTGTTTTCTTCGACAATGCTATTGCCTCCTGCGAAAGCTGTATATTATGATAACCACTCTGGGTAATTTCGCTAATTTCGCTTTTATACGCATACTGAGCATATCCAGATAATGAACCTAATCCTAATAACAATACCCCTAAAAAATATTTCATAGTTTATCTTTTGATTTTTCTGCATTTTCATTAATGTCACTTACATCTCCTTTTACTAATGTCTTGATCTTTTGCTGCATAAAAGATACCAATAAAAGAATTATGCCTAAGGCTACAAACGAAACAATACGTCCTGTTTGAGACATATGCCAAACATCATAAATGTAAAATTTAACAATTATAAGAGCAAAAAATATTAATGATATTTTTCTCAGCACAACAATTCTACATTTTATACCCCATACCATAAGAGCAAAGGCCATAAGTCCCCACAATATCGGGTAACCAAATGTATGCAAATCATATAATAAAGGATAATAATTATCGGAATTTCCGAATAATAAAATTACAATGTTATCAGTTTCTATACTCAATATAACTACGCTTAATATAACCAATATCCAACTAATCAATGTAAATCGGTCAAGGAACACTGTCCGCATACTCCGACATAGCCATACAATAAGTAATGCTATTGATAATAGACCAATAAAATGAACTGAAAAATAGCCGTGCGGATAAGCATCTTCAAAAAAGGCGCTCTCTCTGAAATTCAAGCAAATTGGTATATAAACCAAAATATAGAAAATGACAGATGCCAAGAAGAAACCAAAATACATTTTAGATACTTTTCCCTTATACCATCTTACGCAAGCTAATATGGCTATAAATAAAAAGGCGTATGTACACATAACCAAAGCGTGAAAGTCAGATGAATTATTATATTCAAAATACTTGTCTACTTGAAAACTTATTTCTTGATAAGGAACGATAAATATCAAAAGTACAGAAATAACATAAAATATACTCCGTAATATGCTGACAGAAATAAGATTAAAATTTCCAATTCGGATTATACCTTCTTCACGGCGAAGCAGAAAAGATGAAATAACAAATGCGATAATGACCACACAACCGGTTATGAACAAACTATTTATAAAATTAGCTATTTCGAAAGAAGAGTTATAGCTTTTCGAAATATCGATCATATAAGAAATCAATACCAATAAAATAATCGCCAAGAAACCAAGTCTGAATACTTCGATTTTAGAACGCTGCCATATCCACAATAAAACAACCATTTCAACAGCCCAAAACATAGTAATGGAATAACCGTCTAATTGCATTGGAATAGACAAACTGACGAATGTCAACGCGACACCAATTATCAGATATAATAAGTTACGATCAATATTACTTTTACGGTATAGGAAAAATAGAATAATAACATTCACCAAAGCTATTGCAATAGTCAAAACACCCCTAAGTTCAGACCAATTATATCCTGTAATATAAACATAAGCAAGAAACAATGATAAATTATCAGTCAAGATCAGGATAATCTGAAAAGATGTGATCTTATTCTTATATTTATGATGATCAATAATAGCCAATAGATAAAACTGTAAGAAAAATAGGCTGGCAAAGAGCATAGCTCCAAAATATTGTTCCTCAAACGAATTAAACAACCATCCCCAAAAGAAACATAAATTCATGATATAAGCGATGACACCAATAATTCGCCATTTTTTCACAAAGGATACACATAACATCCCCACATTCACTATCAGCAAATATGTAAATAGAACAATGTAATTTCCGGCACCAGTACTCACCATTAAAGGAGAAGCATAAGCACCTAATAATGAAAATATAGCAAGCTCTTTACGGTCATATAATAATGACAAAACAACTGAAAAGCAAGTTACAATAATAAGCAAAATAAAGGCAACAGTCTGCGTAAACAACTCATATTCTCGAAAGGCTAACGTTATGGTTATATAAAATACGGCAATACCACCACCAACAAGAATAGATGAAAAAATGTGAAAATTTTTGCGGCATCTATGTGCTATACCAATAATCAATGCTCCTGTAAACATACCTATACCTACACGACCAATCTCGTTGATCCAATCCTGATCTATTGCATATTTAACAAAAAATCCGATGCCCAATACCAAGGTAATCACACCTATTTTTGTCAGGATATTATCTCCGAATATTTTACGAAAAGCATCTTTGAGTTGAGAGATAAAAGAATTTTTCGAATAACCGTCACTCTCATTATAATAAACATGATAAAGTCTTTGTGTCTCTTTGGGTTGATCTATAGATTCTCTGTCAAAAGGTGGAGGTAATATTTTCTCTTTAGGTCTGCTATCAGTGTCTTTAATTGGTTCTGTTTCTTGTAAAGGTTCTTGCATATATCTGATTGTCTCATCAGCAACAGATATCGGAATATTATCATTTTTAAAAGGAATGTTATCTTCCACCGGTAAGGTTTCTCTATTAACAGTTTCTTCTTTTGGAGCTTTGTTCAAAGCTTCCAATTTGTAGTTAATTATGGTTAATTTATCATCTAAAGACTCAAATTTTTGGTTTATATTATTTATTTTTCTTAAAATGATAATGGGAATCATCAAGAAAATTAATATAACAATAATAACGACGATAACACCTAAAATTAATATATCATTCATATAGATGCAGCTTTATTTGGGTTTATAGTGCAAACATACATTATTTATCTTAATCATTTCGTCTCTACTGATAATTCTTTCTTTTTCAAAGAAAAAATATTATGGAGAATATTACTTGCTTGCTTTTTGATATGGATGGCGTAATCTTGGATACCAAATCGCAATATGACATATTTTGGAAACGTATAGGGAGAGAATACAACATTGGGATTCCCAACTTCGAGAAAAAAAATAAAGAGAACAACATTACCTGAAATCTAAAAAAAAATTCTGATTTATCTTATGGCGAAACAGAAAAGCTTATTGACGAACTAGAAAAGTTTGAAAGTCAAATAGAATTTCAAGGAATAACCGGTTCTGTCAACTTTGCAAAGCGAGTAAAAGCAGAAGGATTTGCAGTTGGTCTGGTTACGAGTTCTACAAATACAAAGATGATAGGAGTTAATAAGAATAAGCTTTTTAATACTCTTGTTACCGTATCACAGCTTGAGTATGGAAAACCTGACCCTGAATGTTATCTTTTATCTGCTAAAAAATTGTCTATGAAAGCCGAAAAAATAACTAGTTTTTGAAGATTCGTTTGCAGCATTAACAGCGGCTAAAACTGCTGGAATGGTTTTTATTGGTTTGGATAACACTCATTCGCATCTTGAATGCAGAGTTAAAAGAAAATTTCAGATTAACTGTTAATGATTTGAAAGGTGAACTTGACGACAAAAAATTGGTTGAAGTTTGTTTAGATCCATCACCTGTAAAATTGACTTCGCAGTCTCTTTATTAATTGATTGTGAGGAGTTTTATTTGGGTATATAAGGAATTGGTAACGGTTCTTTTGACTTTTATTTGCGCTAATTTGATAGCATCAAATAACAATTACGAAGGTAATGAAAGAGTTTGTTGTACAAAAAAAATAGTAGTTTTTTAGTTAGTTTTTACACTATACTAAAATCTTATTTTAACAAGTAGTTGTATAAATCCTTCGGTCACTCGACTTGCGAAACTTGCTCTATACTTGTGGGATTACATAGTTATGAAGCAAATAAACTACCCAGACAAGATATTAAGCAAAATAAGCCTTTTTATTCGGATAAAAACAATCAGTAATCAGTTGTTTATGTATTGAACAAGCTTTATTGTTAGATTGCAATAAGAATTTAGTTGCCTGTATTTATGGATAATTTATACAATTTTTGTTAAATTTGGTATATTTTTACTATTTTACATGAGAAAACTATCTTCTTTACTATATCTGACTATTTTGGTCATAACAGTATCTCTTATAAGCTGTACGGATAAACAAGACTATGCTGAACAACTTAGTTGGGCTAAGGGGGTAATTGAAGAGTATCCCGATAGTGCTTTAATAATTTTGGATTCTATTATAGTTTTCGAGTTGAATGATAGACAAATTAATGATTACAATTTGCTATATATTCAGGCAAAAGACAAAACATATAAGGATATATCATCTGATACAGTAATATTTCAGGTGAAGAAATACTTTTTATCAAAAAATGACTATGATAATTCAGCATTAGCTACATATTATTGTGGCCAGATTCTTCAAGGACAAAATAAAAATAAGGAATCCATGAATGAATATTTGGAGGCTGAGGGGTATGCAAAAAATAGTAATAATAATCTTAATGTGTTAATTCAGTACAATATAGGTGAATTATTTCAAAAACAGTTATTAGCCACAAATGCTATACAACGCTTTTTATCAGCGGGGATTAATTTAATAAGGCCAAGAATTTTGATTTATGCTCCAATCGTAAAGATAATTTGGATAAATTTTTAGAATTACACTATAATCAGAGAAAGTCAAATAATCAATTGTAATTTTTTAATAAAGTATATTTATGTACATAAAACTGATTATTTTTACTTTATTGTTCATACCCCTTACCTTAGCTGCCCAGACAACTGTTACAGGGAGAGTACTGGATGCAAATAAGAAAGGGTTGGACTACTATGGAGTGCAGGTATCAAAAGTAACAGATTCTACAGTAGTCTTCTCTTCTTTCTTTACCACAGATAAGTTCAGTATAGATTTTAAAGCTTCAGAATCTTTGATTTTAACTATTACAAGCTATGGCTATAAGGATAAGACTTTAAAAATTGATCGAATAGGGCAATACGATTTAAATGATATTTTTATGGAATCTGCGCCAATCTTATTGGGAGAAGTAAAAATAGTAGGAAAAATACCTTTAGTCTCAAATAAAGCAGACAGAATAATTGTCAACGTTCAAAATAGTCTGTTGTCCGAAGCATCTGATGGAATAGAGATGCTACAAAAAACACCCGGTTTAATTAGAAACAATAACTCTATACAAGTAGTTGGTAAAGGTACTCCTGTAATATATATAGATAAGAAAAAAGTAAATTCCTTGGATGAAGTCGGGATGATAAACCCGCAAAATATAAAATCGATTGAGATTGTCGACAATCCTCCCGCATCGTTTGAAGCCGATGGACATGCAATAATAATCATAAATACCATCAAGCGTGTCGAAGATGATTATTTTAAGATTGGCAGTGATGTCACAGTAAAACGAAGGTTAAGTGAAAATGTTTATATAGATGGTAACAAAAGGGTCAATAATCTTTTTGTATCACTCTATTATGGCTTTCAAGACAACAAATCCAGATCATATGAGAAAAATACTAGAGAGATAAGCTATCAAGACTTACTCAATTCAGATGCAACTTCTAATTCACATAGAAAAGCTCACCAATACAGATCATCATTTGACTATAATATTTCGAATAAACACATGATAGGGCTCCAGATAAATGGCTACATTGATGATAGTAAGGTAAAAAGGTACGAGTTTACTCAAAGAAGCAATTATTTAGCGGAAGACTTCTTTACGATATCAAAAAATATGCCTTCATCAAATCAAATTAATAGTACATTGTATTATGTCTGGAATATTGATTCTGTAGGCCAAAAATTAGATATCACAACAGACTATACCCAATATAATGATAAATCTGACAGGGATTATTACAATATACAAAAGGATACTGATATTCCTTTTCTAAATAATAACTATAATAAGAATAAGAACCATATATATACTTTTACAGCCAATTATTTTAAGCCTATTATAGACCAAGTTCGAGTGGAGAGTGGAATTAAATTCTATTATATAAAAAGAGAAAATAATACAAACTTATCCGGCAGTTTAAACCTTACACAAGATTATATATCATCCGAGAAAAACTATGCAGCTTACATCAGCGGAATATTTAATATGAGCCCGAAACTGTTATTTAAGATAGGAGTACGCGCTGAAAGTAATTATAGAAAAGGATATAAAGATAACAATCTTTATATAGACACCACGCAGGTGAATATTTTCCCTAGTTTAGTAACTACTTATAAATACAAGGAAAACAGGAGTATTGGATTTTCCTATAGTTCTCGGATAACAAGACCGAATTTCAGTTCCTTAGATCCAAGTATAAGCGCAGACTCTTTAATGAACAGGATGGGTAATCCTAGATTGAAGTCGACAATTATGCATTCGTTCCAATTTTCGATAAATCCGATAGAATCATTAATCCTTAAAACATCATACAGCTATTATAATAATCCTATT
>CALYRA010000046.1 GCA_945292135.1 uncultured Dysgonomonas sp. | reverse complement strand
GGAGCGGACGCAAAAAAAATATGGATCAATTGCTATTATCCTGTAACGGACAAATAAGCGTAATAGATGTAAATAGCGGAAAAGTTATTTATAAAGATGCCTTTAGCTCATTATTTCAAGAATGGCAAACAACCGAAGAAGCAAAAAACGTAAAAAGATGTTTTGAGAATACGTATCTTATTCCTTTTCCAAAGAATAAAATAGCAGTTGAAATTAGTCTACGTGATAAGGCAGGAAATTACATACCCTATATAAAACATACGATTGATCCGAATGATATATTAATAAAAAAAATCGGGTTCGAAAATATCCCATCTTTTACTTACACCCACAAAACGAAGGGTGAGAAAGCGATTAATATTGCAATTTTGGCGGAAGGATTTACCGAAGGCGAAATGCCTCAATTTAGAGCATACGCAACAATTGCAACCGAACAAATATTAGCTCATACTCCATTCAATAGATATAAAGATAAATTAAATTTCGTAGCTGTAGAAACTATTTCCAAAAATTCAGGAGTAAGCGTCCCAAGCGAAAATATATGGAAAGAAACTGCGTTTAACTCTCATTTTGACACATTCTATTCAGATAGATATCTCACCTCCAGCAATGTGACAGATATACATGATGCGATTGCGGGGATTCCTTATTCTCATATTATCATATTGGCAAATACTAATGTATATGGTGGTGGAGGTATCTATAACGCATATACCTTGACGAGTACGGGTCATGAAGAATTTGAATCGGTTGTTGTACACGAATTTGGGCACAGCTTCGGCGGATTGGCAGACGAATATTATTATGAAAGCGGCGATGTCTTAGACCAAACTTATAAATCAGACATTGAACCTTGGGAAGCCAACCTAACGACTTTAGTTAGTTTTAAGGGCAAATGGGAAAATTTGCTTTTACCAAATACCCCAATACCTACAAATAAAGATTTAAGCGAAAAATATCCGGTAGGCGTGTATGAAGGTGGAGGGTATCAGGTTAAAGGTATTTATCGGTGTTCAACAGACTGCCGAATGAAAACGAATATATGTAAAGATTTTTGTCCTGCATGCCAAAAAGCATTGGAGAAGCTTATAAATTTCTATACTGAATGAAAAAAAAGGAGTTAAGATTTCCTTTATAAAGAGAAAACAGCTATTTTTGTCGCTCAATTTAAGTTGGAGTATTGTATAAAAACATAATTTAATATATAAACATGTCTTCTAAAAAGAAACAAGCAGAACTTCGTGAAGAAAAAGGCTGGGAAAGCATAGACAAGGCAGTCATTAAATCCGAAAGTTTCTTAGAAAAATATACTAACAAAATATTAGTTGTTATCGGTATTGGTGTGGTTTTTGCCTGTGGTTATATGGCGTACCAAAATTTTTATATAGGACCTAAGACATAAGAAGCTCAAAAAGCTATCTATAAAGGTCAGCAATATTTTGAGATCGGAAACGACTCTTTAGCATTATATGGTGACGCAAACGGATATATCGGATTTGAAGAAATCGCTAAAGAATACGGTTCTACAAAAACAGGAAATTTAGCTAAAGCATACGCAGGAATTTGTTATGCGCATATAGGCAAATATGATAAAGCTTTGGAATATTTAAAATCATATAGCAACAGCGGCGACAAATTAGTTTCTTACTTAGTTGAGGGTTCAATTGGAGACTGTCTTGCTTCTCAAGGAAAAGGCAAGGAAGCTATCCCTTACTTTATGAAAGCCGGTAAATCATTAGATAATATAATTCATACTCCAATGCTATACAAAAAAGCGGCTATCATATATCGCGAAAACGGAGACTATGACAAAGTCATTGAATTATTTACAACAATTAAGAATGATTATGCCAATTCTCCGGTAGCTGCCGAAGCCGATAAATACATAGAAGAGGCTACTCTCATGAAAGGACAAAGCAAATAAATAGAAAATAACTAAACCTTATATATCAAGAAAAAGCTCTTAAAGTAAATTTTAAGGGCTTTTTCTTTGTTTAACCCCAAAGATGTTTTTATCTGAATTAAGACCTAAATTTGAATCAAGTCGTTCAAGTAAATGATTTTTTTAGTCGTTATTTGATTTATTCTACCCAAAAATTAGTAAAGTTTTATAACAAACCTTAGGGGATCTGTATTATTGAAATTTGTATTTTACAAAAACTATTTTATCATCAATTAAAATCGCATCCAATATATCTCATACCGGCTCAATATTTTTTAATCTGTCCTTTGCCCACAAATACAAAACTTTAATCATTCATCCTCCTATCATTCAAATATTGCCCAGCTTCGAGCAATCTTAAAAAAAATAGCAGCAGAATAGTTCTGCTGCCAATATGCTATTTTTTATTTTATCCAATAATTAACCAACACTTCCTTCGAGGCTGATCTGTAATAATTTTTGAGCTTCTACCGCAAATTCCATTGGAAGCTTCTGCATAACTTCTTTTGCATATCCATTGACAATCAGTCCAACAGCTTCTTCTGTTCCAATTCCGCGCTGATTACAATAGAAAACCTGATCTTCACTTATTTTGGAAGTTGTCGCCTCATGTTCGACTATCGCAGTAGAATTAGCGATGTCTGAATAAGGAAAGGTATGCGCGCCACATTTGTCTCCCAGTAACAAACTATCACATTGCGAATGGTTTCGGGCATTTTCGGCTTTGGACGCAACTTTTACCAATCCTCTGTAAGAATTTTGGCTTTGACCTGCTGATATACCTTTCGAAACTATTCTACTTTTGGTATTTTTACCAATATGTATCATTTTAGTACCGGTATCCGCCTGCTGAAAATTATTAGTTACCGCAACTGAATAAAATTCTCCAATCGAATGGTCTCCTGCCAAAATACAAGATGGATACTTCCACGTAACGGCTGAACCTGTTTCGACTTGCGTCCAAGATATTTTAGATGATACTCCTTTACAAATACCCCTTTTGGTCACAAAATTATATATACCGCCTTTACCATTTTTGTCGCCGGGATACCAATTTTGAACAGTGGAGTATTTTACTTCGGCACGGTCTAAAGCTATAATTTCGACAATAGCCGCGTGTAATTGGTTTTCATCACGCATCGGCGCTGTACATCCTTCAAGATAACTAACATACGAATCGTCATCGGCAATTATCAATGTACGCTCAAATTGTCCGGTATTTGCAGCGTTGATACGAAAATAGGTCGATAATTCCATCGGACATCGCACGCCTTTGGGGATATATACAAATGATCCATCGCTAAAGATAGCAGAATTCAGAGCAGCAAAAAAGTTATCTTGATGAGGGACAACCGTTCCCAAGTATTTTTTCACCAATTCCGGATGTTCTTGTACCGCTTCACTAAAAGAAGAAAATATAATTCCTTTTTCTTTTAATGTTTCCTTAAATGTTGTTTTAACAGATACGCTATCCACAACGGCATCAACCGCCATCGAGGATACGCCCGCTAACATTTCCCGTTCTTGGAGTGGTATTCCTAACTTGTCAAAAGTTTTTATTAATTCAGGATCTATTTCATCCATGCTCTTAGGTCCATCTTTCTTCTTTGGAGCGGCGTAATAACTGATAGATTGATAATCTATTTCAGGAATATTAAGATGCGCCCAATCAGGCATTTTCATTTCCGTCCAATATCTGTAAGCTTTCAATCGGAACTCAAGCATCCAATCGGGCTCATTTTTTTTTGCCGAAATAAGACGTATAACATCTTCATTCAAACCTATCGGAATAATTTCAGTATCTATGTCAGTAACAAATCCATATTTATATTCACCATTTGTTACCTCGTCTAGAATTTTATTTTGATCTTCTTGCATTACTTGTTGGTTTATCAAACAAACAGTCTAATCCAGACTATTCATATTATTGTTAAATACAAAGATAAACAGTTTCTATCCATTTAGAGAACAGATATAAATATTTTACATCTTTTATAGACAGATCGTTATTATACATAAAAGAATTATTATCAATGCTAATAAATCTCACGATATTTAGCGATTCTTGCTATACTTTTATCTTATTATTCTTCTATTAAACTATAGACATTGCGCGATTTAGTTTCATTGATCGACACAAACATCATGATTATCAACGTTCTGAGTTTGACAGTGCAAAATTAATATAATATTATGTAATTGTACCATCTTTTGTTATCCAAACAAAAATATGTAATATACGTCTGATTCAAGAATATAATATAAAACTATATTTAAGACTGATCCTTATATGAAGAAATAATAGACTTAGGGTCAATTTGCGCTTCTTACTAATTCTTTACACCGGATTTGATTTATTTTCTATCTTTACACACGAAAAGTTATTCATTATTAGATGGAAAATTCCTTTAGCCCTTATTTGACCTTTTCTCGCGATGAGTGGGCTGCTCTTCGTAACTCTGAACCTTTGACTCTTACTGAAGATGAAATCCAAAACTTAAAAGGGATTGACGATGAGCTTTCGATGCAAGAAGTCGAAGAAATTTATTTGCCTCTTTCACGGTTACTAAGTTATTATGTAAATGCCCGTAATAGTCGGCAGGCGGTACTTATGAAATTTTTGAATCTGCAAAAACAAAAAATACCCTTCATTATCGGTATTGCGGGAAGCGTCTCCGTAGGGAAAAGTACGACAGCGCGCGTTTTGCAAGCATTATTAAGTCGCTGGAAAGAACATACCCGAGTTTCGCTTGTTACTACGGATGGTTTTCTATATCCAAATGCTGTTTTAGAGTCAAAAGGAATTATGCAAAAAAAGGGTTTCCCGATTTCTTATGATATCAAGCGTCTCTTGCAATTTGTTACTGATATAAAGTCGGGGAAACCTGAAGTCCGAGCGCCAAAATATTCTCATCTGATCTACGATATTATTCCCGGCGATGAAACATTAATACAACTACCCGACATATTAATATTAGAAGGTCTGAACGTATTACAAAGCGGAATGGATTATCCGTCAGAGAAACCGCGTAAATTTGTTTCCGACTATGTTGACTTCTCAATATATGTAGACGCGGAAGAATGCCTGCTGGAAAAATGGTATGTTTCGCGATTTATGAAATTCAGAAAAGGAGCTTTTGCCGATAAGAAATCTTATTTCTATAACTATTCCCTTTTATCCGAAAAGGAAGCCGAAAAGGTCGCGCATAGCATCTGGAGAGAGGTTAACCGTAAAAATCTAAGGAAAAATATACTCCCTACTCGCGAACGCGCAAGCCTGATTCTCCACAAAGGAGAAAATCATGGAGTAAATTCAGTTAGATTAAGAAAATAAAGAAAAGCCAATCAAAATAGATTGGCTTCATCTTTTATAATTACTTGACAGAGAAAATGAATGAAGTTTTACTTTCGAATTTTTCTCCGGGTTTTAATATCACGTTTGGATAATCGGGATGATTGATAGAATCGGGATAATGCTGGGTTTCGAAACAGACAGAACTTCGCGCGGGGTATTTATGTCCATTTTTGCCTACTTGTTTTCCGGGTAACCAGTTGGCTGTATATATCTGAACTCCGGGTTCTGTAGTATAAATAGTCATACAAATGCCTGTTTTAGGCGAACTGCATTCTACCGCAAAGGTATATTCTCCTTCTTTCTTATTCAAGACCCAACAATGATCGTATCCTTTACCTATACGCAATTGGCTAAAATCACTATTAATTCGTTCCGACAAAGAGTGAAAAAACAAGAAATCGAACGGCGTACCTACAACAGAAGCCGGTTCTCCTAATGGTATAGCCGTTTCATCGGTAGGAAGATATTCTTTTGCATCTACTACAACTACATGATCCATCGCATCTTGATCTGCCTCACCTGACAGATTAAAATAAGTGTGATTTGTCATATTTACAATTGTAGTTTTATCGGTAACAGCTTCATATTTTATATCCAAAGCATTATTATCACCCAAATGATATGTGACTTTAGCAGTTAAATTGCCGGGATAGTTTTCCTCTCCATCTTTTGCATGATAAGTAAGCTCTACTGTTTGGTTATCCAATTGTTCAGCATCCCATACTACAAAATGAAATCCCTTTAAACCGCCGTGCAGGCTATTTAGTCCATTATTAATAGCCAATTGATATTCTTTACCTTCCAACGTAAATTTTCCTTTGGCTATTCGGTTAGCTACTCTTCCGCAAACAGCTCCATGGGTTGGTTCTTCGCAATTTAAATAATCTTCTAAACTTGAAAACCCTTGGGCAATATCGGTAAGCTTTCCATTTTTGTCAGGAACCATCAATGAAACAATCTTCGCTCCATAGTTTAAAATGGTAACTTCAGCGCCATTGCTGTTTGTGAGGATATATAATTGTACCTCTTTTCCTTCGACTTTACCGATAAAATCTGCCTGATTTAATCCTGATTTAGTCATATCTCAAAATGTTTATATAGTTTCTGTATTAAATAATAGAATTATAATTTGTTATTTTTTTGAAATAAACGTCGTTTACATGTTGGCAATCATAGCCAACATCATAATCACTTATCTTATTTTCATATTTGAAATAAGCTCCTATATCATATTCAGAACCATCGCATCCGCCAACCTCCTGATTGTAAAAAATAATTATGTCGCCAAAATCATAAGTCCTTATAATTTTAGCGCTAACAATTTCATCGGCGACGCCATTATTTGATGATTTTTGAATAAATGTTTTTTTATTACCAAATTGTTTAAGATAATCTTTAACGAATAACGTATCTTCCTTGTAAAATAGTTGTACGTTTGATTTGTTAAATCCAAATTGTTTGAGTTGTAATTGATATTCTTTTCTATATGTTTCGGAGATACTAAAATCCGTTTCGTAAATCGAATCCATGATTTTTCTTTCTTGCTCAAATTTTTGATAAGCTTTATCGTTTAATTGCGAGTATTCAATTAAGTTGTCTATACTAACAACTTTTGTCATAAATTGTAGAATAGTATCATTCGCTGATATACAAAACCCATATTCAACATCCGGGACAAATAATCCTCCTGATGGATTTTTAGAAAAACGGGTATGGCATAATATCACAGCTCTGTCGTTTATAGATATTGGTCTTATGTCACTATATAAAGTGGATGAACCTGTCGCAAATATTGATAAGGCAGAGTAAAAAAATAAAAATATTGGTAAATATATTTTGCGATTCATATTAAACAGATAAGTCGAATGATTAAAACAAATATAATTAAAAAAAACACTTTAAAACATCAAATAGATAAACAAAATACTTTCAGAAACCATATAAGTTGCAAACGTAATGAATGTAACTTTTTTCAGCGCATTTTTACTGTTATCCGTTTTCAAGGCTTTCCTTATTCATCGATAAAGATAATTATGAACAAAAAACGA
>CALYRA010000045.1 GCA_945292135.1 uncultured Dysgonomonas sp. | reverse complement strand
AATATAGTTTATTTATAACTATAACTCCATATTTATATCCACAAGTTAATATTGATACGATATATTATCATCCCAAAGTGTTGCATTTAGGCGTTGGTTGCCGAAAAGATTGTAATCCTAACGGAATAAGTAAATATATTGAGAATGTATTAACTAAAAATAATATTGCTAAGGCTTCCATAAAAGACATCTCTACAATTGATATTAAGAAGGATGAACCATTATTGAAAGACCTAAAATCTTTCTTCAATGATATATCCGTTCACATATATACGGCAAATGAACTCGAAAATATTGAAGTACCTAATCCGTCGGAAAAAGTAAAAGAAGTAACTTCCGTTGCCGGAGTATCGGAATCTACAGCTATAAAAAGCGCGGCTAATGGCGTGTTAATCCTTGAAAAACAAAAAGGAGGTTTGAGCAAAGGAAATGAATTTACCTTCGCAGTCGCAATTAATAAGGA
The DNA here is from genome assembly GCA_945292135.1 of uncultured Dysgonomonas sp. GTDB lineage: Bacteria > Bacteroidota > Bacteroidia > Bacteroidales > Dysgonomonadaceae > Dysgonomonas. The sequence goes on along the minus strand of CALYRA010000045.1, from coordinate 6,891 downwards.
AGCTATTCGACAAGGGCATATCGAGATTGTAGGCGCAGGTCCGGGCGACCCCGATTTAGTATCAGTCAAAGGACGTTACTTCTTGGAAGTCGCTGATTTGATCTTGTATGCAGGTAGCCTTGTCCCAATAGAATTGACATATTGCGCAAAAGAAGGCGCTATTGTCCGCAGTTCCGCATCAATGAATTTGGAAGAACAATTTGCGTTAATGAAAGAATTTTATGATAAGGGTAAATTAGTAGTTCGGTTACATACCGGCGATCCGTGTATTTATGGAGCTATACAAGAACAAATGAATTATTTTGATGAATATAATATGTCTTACCATATAACTCCCGGTATATCATCATTCCAAGCCGCTGCCGCTGCTTTGCGTTCACAATTTACCATCCCGGAAAAAGTGCAAACAATTATTCTAACGCGCGGAGAAGGTCGCACTCCAATGCCGGAAAAAGAGAAACTACATTTATTGGCACGTTCGCAAAGCACAATGTGTATTTTCTTGAGCGCAACCGTTGTTAATAATGTACAAAAAGAATTATTGGAACATTATCCTCCTAATACCCCAATTGCTGCTTGCTATAAATTAACATGGAAAGATGAACGAATTTATAGAGGTGAATTAAAAGACTTAGCGAAAATAGTTAAAGAAAATAAACTGACTTTGACAACCATGATTGTTGTCGGCGAATCTATTGGGAATAGAAAAGGATTATCCAAATTATATTCACATCAGTTTAAACACCTTTTTAGAAAGTAAATTATCTGATAATATTGCCACCTTCATCTATCAAAAGGATATTCAGTTCTCCTTTTGGTAGAAGAAACGCTGTCGTATCGTAACACTTTTGCAATAAAATATCAAAGAACTTTATTTCGCTTTGTGGTATTATATCCCATAATTGACGCGCTAATGTCATGGTTGCTATGCTATCAATTGTATTTTGGGAACAACCGACTTCATTTGCAATACTTACAAGAAAGTCTTTATTCATTACAACTTTCTTACTGTGAGTATCTAATGAACCTTCGGCAAGTTTAACGGCTTTACCAATCATAATACCCATTGTTACCTTAGAAATATCCAAATCAGAGGCTATTTTAATGGTTTCGCCAATAAAATTTCCATAATGTATAAATGCCTGATTCGGTAATTCGGGGTAGATTTGTTTTACAAAACGTTCGCTTTTTGCGCCCGAATTTATAATTACGTGGTTACATCCGATAGCTTTGGCAACTTGCATTTCTCGACGAATAGAGCGAATAAACGCTTCGGATGAGAAGGGTTTTACAATACCGGACGTACCTATAATTGAAATACCGTCTACTATACCTAATTTAGGATTAAATGTTCTTTTTGCTATTTCTTTTCCTTGCGGTACAGATATAGTTACATCAATACCAATTTTTAGATTGTGATCGGGAAGTTTATCCTGATTATGACGCATAACCTTATAAATTTCTCTTTTAATCATTTTACGAGGAGTTGCATTAACTGCCGGATCTCCTATTTCCAAACCAAGTCCGGGTAGCGTTACTATCCCAACCCCTTCTCCTTGTAAAAATTTAACTCCTCTTATGTTGGAATTTAAATTTACGGTTGATAATATTTCCAGCCCATTGGTAACATCCGGATCATCTCCCGAATCTTTTATTACTGAACATGTTACACTATTTTCTTTAAAGATAGTCGAATTTATCGGGATTTTTACCCATTCACCATTTGGAAGAGTTATACTTGTTTCAGTTTGTATTTCTTTAGTCAGCAAAGCAGTTAAAGCAGCCTTTGTAGCGGCAGTTGCACAAGTTCCGGTCGTATATCCTGTTTTTAACTCAAAGAAATCGGGTAATAATTGTTCTATCTTTTTTCTTAACCCATTTTCTCCGTAAACAGATATGAATGAAGCTGATAACTGAGGTCTTTTAATAACTAAAACCGGAATGTTCAATTGTTGCGCAGCAATTATTTTTTCCTTAAAGCCTCCTGATTCTCCACTTTCTTTTGTAATAATGGCTTGAGGTTTTAATTTTTCAAATAGTGCCTTTTCATCATTATCTTGTTTATAGTATAAAACGTTTTCAATCGGAAATCCTGTTTCTTCTACGATTTTACGAGAATCTTCTCGATCTAATATTCGAAACCAGCAAAAATGATTTTGCCAATATCTTTTAAATTTTGATATTGTGTTTACGCCTGTGAGGGCTAAAAGTTTTTCTATTTTATGTTTTTCTAAATAGTCGACCGCATCATCATAGGAGTCGAACCAAAGGATATTTTCGAAATCTTCTACATAATTTCTTTCATATCGAATAACAGGTATATTTAAATCATCTGATACCTTACTTATTGTATCATGTAAGTTTATTGCAAACGGATGCGCAGCATCTATTATTAAACGAATATTTTTTTCTTTACAAAATAAAGGCATTGATAATTGGTCTAAGCCTCCACTTAAACGGATTCCATTTGCTAAAGGAATTTCTTGCAAATTATTTTTTGTTGAGTAATAAAATGGTTTAGAAGCTTCCTCGCAAACTTTCACTGTATAACGTCCTTCCGTTGTTCCACCAAAAATTAATATCATAACACTTTTATATCAGATTCATTATTATTTTCACAAAACGGATATCTCTCGAATGTATATCCTTATAATTTTCAAAAAACAATCAAAACAGAAGTTTAATTATTGATTGCAAAATGAGGCTAAAACCTATGACTAAAAATACCATCAAAGCTTCGCTCCTATGATTGATCGAAATAGCGGTTTTCATATCTTGCATTGTCAAGATTTTTGGATTGTCACCAATATAAGGTTTATCAACAATCTTCCCGAAATAGATATTCGGTCCACCAAATTGGCAATTCAGAATTCCGGCTAAAGCTGCTTCGGGATATCCTGAATTTGGACTAGCATGTTGACGACTATACTTTCGGATAAATGAAAAGACGGATAACTTACCACTAACAATAACCATCATAAAAGAAGTCAACCGTGATGGAATATAATTTACAACATCATCTATGCGCGCAGCCCAACATCCGAATTCTTTATAACGCTCATTCTTATATCCTATCATAGAATCCAGAGTATTAATCATTTTATATGCTAACATACCCGGTACTCCTAATAGCATATACCAAAATAAAGGAGCTATCACTCCATCACTTAGATTCTCCGAAAGAGTTTCCAGAGCAGCTGTCTTTATTTGCTGTTCATTCAGCTGCGAAGTATCTCTCCCAACTATCCTTGATACATGTATTCGTCCAAACTCAAGGGATTCATTTACAGCAAGAAAAGTATTTTTTACCTCCGTGATTAAAGTTTTACCGGCAAGACAGTAAAAAACTATTATTGAAGATATTAAAGTACCTAAATATAAGTGGATTCTATTTAAAAATAGAATAAAAATATATGTAATGCCAAAGGTTAAAGCAATCAATAGAAGCGAAAATAATGCTCCTTTTAGTTTCCTTTTATTTTTATGATTTAATTTCCTTTCTCCCCATGATATTATTTTCCCAAAACCAATAATGGGATGTGGCAACCATTGAGGATCACCTAATAACATATCGGCGCTCCAGCCGATCAATAATGGCAATATGATGGTTATTATTTCATCCATGATTGAATCGCTTTTATCAAAATATCGTTTTCTTCTTTTGATTGAGTAGCCAATCGGAAATATGAATTATCGAGTCCTTTGAAATTCGCCGCATCACGAATTAATATTCCAAACTGATTAGCTAAATAAGTTTTTAAATTGATAGCTTTTTCGCCATTTTCTAATTTACAAAGAAAAAAATGCGTATCTGTAGGATATACTCTTAATCCTTTAATATTTGATAATTTCTTTTGAAATTGATTGGTTTCGTTTAAATACCCTTTTAAATCAAAAGTAAAGGAAGATTCATTTTTAAGCAAATATTTTCCTGCTTCCTGAGCCAATTGATTTACTGACCAAGGCATATAAAATCGTTGTATTTTTTCTATCAATTTCATGCAAGCGGTTACATATCCTAAACGAAGTCCCGGAATAGCATATTGCTTTGTCATCGAATGCAGGCAAATAACGTTTTGGTAGTTTATAGCTTCTTTAATTGTCAGACTTTCTTTTTCGGTAAAATATTGGTACGACTGATCTAATATGATAGTTATATCAGGATGCGATTCTATAAATGATATTATTTCTTTTTTACTTATTGTCTTTCCTGTCGGATTATTCGGATTGCAAATCCAACATATTTCAGTCTTATTTTCGATTTCGTGCAATGATTTTGCAAAACGTAATGATATGTTATTTATTAAACAAGCATCTTCGTATTCACTGAATGTAGGAATCAATATGCTTCCTGTTTTTCCATTGAAAGCTTGAGCTATAAGATATATTGCTTCTGTCGCGCCGTTTGTAACACATATATTGGAAAAAGATATATTATTCTTTTCCGCGATTAAGCGTTTCAATGAATTTGCATCAGGCTCCGGGTAAGAATGTATTCGGTTTATGCGAGAACATAAGAATGATTGCAAAGCAGTCAAATCAAGCTTATTGTAAATATTGGAACTATAATTACTTTTAATAGGTTTATCGTAATTATAGATATCGTCTCCGTGTCCGTTAATCATCGCTGTTTTTCATTATCTTATATACCAAATCCATGTTTACGTGACTACGTATATGATCCGCTAATTTGTTGTACTGTTCTTCTTTAAACTCTTTATAATCGAAAGAAGTTTGAGTTAATTTGTTAGCATAAGGCGTTATTAAATAATCGATTACAATACTGTTGTCAAGTATTCCGTGAATATATGTCCCAAAACATTTTTGATTCAGATAATAACCATCATTACTTCCGTCGTACGTACAATTCAAAGGGGAATTTGCAGCATCTTCAATAGTAGAAGTCGTACCCATGTGAATCTCATATCCTTCACATTTTTGTTTGGATCCTAAGAATGAAAAAGAAACTTGACGAGTCACTTTTTCATTCGAAATTTCAGTCGTTATGGGTAAAATGCCTAATCCGGGCAAACAATCAATATTTCCTTCAATATGCATAGGGTCTTTAACTTCTCGTCCCATCATCTGAAACCCTCCGCAAATACCCACTACGGTAGCTCCGGATTTGTGCGCTTTAATGATGCTTTGCGCAACTCCATTACGACGCAAATCATATAGATCTGAAATTGTATTTTTACTACCAGGAATAAGTATAATATCCGCTTTTTCTATTTCGTCTATATTGTTCGAATAATATAAATGTACACGGGGATCACGTTCCAAGACATTGAAATCCGTAAAATTTGATAAATGCCTTAATAGTACTACAACGACATTTATTTTACCGTGGCCAGCCTGCAAATTTTTAGATTGAAGCGTTACAGAATCTTCTTCCTCTATATAAAGTCCTTTGAAATATGGAACTACGCCTATAACGGGAATTTGACAAAGATCTTCCAGTATTTTTATTCCTTCCTCAAAAAGACGGATATCACCTCTAAATTTATTAATGAGAATACCTTTAATATATTTTCGTTCGTCTTCTGTGAGCAACATTATTGAACCGTAAACCGAGGCAAATACTCCCCCCCTATCAATATCTGCAACTAAAATAACATTGGCTTTGGCATGAATAGCCATTGGCAGATTAACTAAATCCACTTCGCGCAAATTTACTTCAGATATACTCCCTGCACCTTCAATAACGATTGGATTATATCGTTTTTCGAGCCTGTTAAATGCTTCATTTACGGCTTTTCGAAGTTCCTCTCTACCTTCTTTTCTAAAATATTGATAAGCATTTTTCTTACCTATCGGTTTTCCGTTTAATACAACCTGACAAACCTTATCGGATGAAGGTTTTAGTAACAGAGGGTTCATATCGGTATGACATTCTATTCCTGCTGCTTCGGCTTGCGTGGCTTGCGCTCGTCCAATTTCCAAACCCTCGGGTGTCGCATAAGAATTTAACGCCATGTTTTGAGCCTTAAAAGGCGCAGGGTGAAAACCATCCTGTAAAAAAATGCGACAAAACGCAGCGGATATAACGCTTTTACCGACATCACTTCCTGTACCGGCAAACATGATTGGACTTAATTTTTTCTTATTTTGCAACATAGTTAAAGGTATTTTTAAGCTTTCAGTTACCCCGATTTAAGTATCTATCAAGATTACTACTTTCTGTCAATAATGATTGCATCGGTCTTGTTATCATTTCGATAAATAGTAAAGACATTTTTTCAGACATCTCGTCCCGGTTTTAACTGCTCGGCATCATCATAAGTAAGTATTGAATTAACCAATGTCGCCGCCAAATTACTTCCTCCTTTTCTTCCTTCTAAGATCAGTTTAGATATATTTTTAAATGGTTTTGCCATATACTTTGATTCTTTGACATTTACAAAGCCAACCGGGGCTGCTATAATTCCAATAGGAGACGCTTTCTCTTTACGAATCAATTCGCATAACTCCATAAGAGCCGTTGGAGCATTACCAAAAACAAATAAAGCGTTCGGATGTTCTTCTACGGCTAATCTTATTCCTGCCTGAGTGCGTGTTATGTTTTTATCTTTCGCTAATTGTGCGACACGCGGATCGTGCAAGTAACATTTAACCTCAATTCCCATGCGTTCCAAAGCTCCTTTTCTAACGCCAGATACAACCATCGTTACATCGGTTATAATAGTACGAGCTTCCCCTTTTGTAAATTCCGAATGTAACTTTTCGACGGCATTTTCATCAATATGCAAAATATTTTCCATATCAAAATCAGCTGTCGTGTGGATAGCATGTAACAAAGCCCATTTCTTGTCAAGTGGTATATTTTTGTTCTTCAATTCACTTTCAATAGTTCTGAAACTTCGGATCATAATATCTTGTCCAATCCCTACG
>CALYRA010000044.1 GCA_945292135.1 uncultured Dysgonomonas sp. | reverse complement strand
ACACAATGGGCAGGTTTTTCCTTGGAATTATGTTGTGTCGCTATTTTATGAATTGAGCTATGGATATAAGAAAAAAGATAAAACACATATATACGTTTCATCGGGTTTAGGTTTAGCGGGACCTCAATACCGTATAGGCACAAAATCAGAAATAGTTGTGCTGGATGTGAAGTTCAGAAAAAAATAAAATACCTATCTTTACAATACTTATGTTGAAATCATTATATATAAAAAACTACGCCTTGATTGATAGCCTCGAAATCGATTTTGAGAGCGGATTCTCTGTGATTACGGGCGAAACCGGCGCCGGTAAATCAATCATTTTGGGCGCGCTATCTCTTATACTTGGGCAACGCGCCGACGCGAAGTCTATAAAGCAGGGAGAAAGCAAATGCGTTATCGAAGGATATTTCGATATTTCAGATTATAATTTGACGGAATTTTTTGAAAATCTTGAAATAGATTATGAGCCGACTTGTCTTTTGCGTCGAGAATTGCTTTCGTCTGGAAAATCAAGAGCATTTGTAAACGATACCCCCGTAACTTTGTCTGACCTGAAAGAATTGGGGAGCCAATTAATTGATATACACTCACAACATCAGAATTTATTATTGGGAGATACCCGATTCCAAATGCAAATTGTAGATACGCTGGCGGGAAATAAAAAATTACTGAAAGAATATCAGGCAGCGTTCGATGATTATAAAAAGGCTCAAAAAGCGTTGGATGATCTTAGAAATCTGTCGAAGCGAGGAAAAGAAGAAGAAGACTATCTCCGTTTCCAATATGAATCATTGAAAACCGTTGCGTTGAAATCCGGAGAACAAGAAGAATTGGAAGAAGAACTTGAAACCCTTAACCATTCGGAGGAAATAAAAATAGCATTATATAAAATTCATTCCCTACTTACGGATGATGAACATGGAATAGTTACAGCCCTAAAGGACAGCTTGAATACCTCCCAATCATTAGTAGATATCTATCCCAAATCAGAAGATATCGTTCAGCGTATAGAAAATTCTTATATTGATTTAAAAGATTTAGGGACGGAAGTTGAACGTATGGGAGAAAATATAGAATTCGATCCCGAACGATTAAGTTTAATCCAAACACGTTTGGATACAATCTATACATTGCAGAAAAGGCATTCGGTAGATACTATTGCGCAGCTTATCGCTATATATGAAGATTTAGAACATAAAATTGAAAATATAGATTCATACGATGAGCAATTAGAGGCAATAGAAAAAGATTTACTTTTGAAAACCGAAAAAATGCTTGTTTTGGCAAAACAATTGACAGACAGTCGCAAGGCTATTACCGGTAAATTTGAAAAAGAACTTGTCGAAAAAGTCGCTTATTTAGGGATGCCTAACGTTCAATTTAAATGTGAAATTATAGCTGAAGAACAACCGAACTTGTATGGTATGGACGACTTGCTGTTTTTGTTTTCCGCCAATAAAAATGTACCGTTGCAACCCGTTGCGGAGATAGCTTCGGGCGGCGAGATTTCGCGATTGATGCTTTGCCTGAAATCTATGATAGCAGGAGCAAAAGCATTACCGACAATTATTTTCGATGAAATAGATACAGGCGTATCAGGCGAAATAGCAGATAAGATGGGTATTATAATGAAGGATATGGGAACGAAAATGCAGGTGATAGCAATAACCCATTTACCTCAAATCGCAGCGCGAGGGAAAGCTCATTATCATGTATATAAGTCTGATAGCGATGATATGACAACTACAAATCTCAGCAGGCTGTCAGATAAAGAACGCCTCGAAGAAATAGCCCGTATGCTAAGTGGTACAACTATGACTGAAGCTGCCATTCAGAATGCTAAGGTATTGCTCGGATTTTAATTTAAAAGTAGAATGCAAATACCTTTCCTTGATTTAAAGCGAGAAAACGAGTCTTATTCCGATGAAATAGAACAGGCAATAAGGCGCGTAGTAAAATCGGGATGGTATGTCTCAGGAATAGAAAAAGATAAATTTGAAAAGGAATTTGCCGAATATTGCCAAGTACCCTATTGTGTCGGAGTCGGAAACGGACTCGATGCGCTGCGTCTGATATTAGAGGGATATAAACAACTTGGAAGAATAAAGAACGGAGATGAAATTATACTGCCTGCAAATACAGCTATTGCTACGGCTTTAGCCGTATCGCAAAGCCAATTAATTCCTATTCTTGCCGATTGCTGCATTGAAACATTTAATATATCGCCTCAATCCGTTGAGGAAAGTATTACGTCAAAAACTAAAGCTATTATCGCAGTGCATCTTTATGGACAAGTCGCTCCAATGGCAGAACTTGAAACGATAGCTAAGAAGTATAATTTGCTATTGATCGAAGATGCAGCTCAAGCTCATGGAGCGCTTTTAAAAGGTAAAAAGACAGGCAGTTTGGGCGATGCCGCTGCTTTTAGTTTTTATCCGACAAAAAATCTTGGCGCATTAGGAGATGGCGGAGCGGTCACGACCAATGATAAGAATCTCGCTTATATAATAAGTTCTTTATCAAACTATGGATCAGTCAAAAAATATGAGCATTTTTATAAAGGCGTGAATACGCGATTGGATGAAATTCAAGCAGCAGTATTATCCGTTAAATTAAAATATTTAGATGAAAACAATCAAAAACGTAAAAACATCGCCGAATATTATTCCCAACACATAAAAAATAAACATATAATACTCCCATCTTTTGACGAAATAGAATCACACGTTTTCCATTTATATGTCATAACGTGCGATGACAGGGAGAGTTTGGAAACATGGCTGTCAAAACAAAATATACATACTCAAATTCATTATCCGAGAGCCATACACAAACAATCAGCCTATCGCGAATTAAGCCGGTTAAAACTTCCGGTCGCTGAACGGTTGCAAAATACGATATTGAGTATCCCGTTGTACCCGTCGTTGAAGAAAACCGAAATGGCAAAAATTGTTGATTCAATTAATCATTTTACCTTCTAATAAAAAGCTACCAATTCATTCAAATAAGATATTTTTGCTATTTAAAGTATATCAGAATAAGATTTTTGTTGTATATTTGTCAAAGTAAAAGGATATCAAAGTAGTGATACTTTTTTATAATGACAGGTATTAAATTTTATCAAGTAATAACCTTAGGAAACAAATGAACTTAACCCCTTTGACTTCCATTTCACCTATTGATGGACGATATAGAAATAAGACGGAACAACTTTCAGCGTTTTTTTCTGAATATGCGCTTATAAAATATCGTGTATTGGTAGAAGTTGAATATTTCATCGCTTTATGTGAACTTCCTTTACCACAATTAAAAAGCATAGATAAGGCTGTCTTTCCTGAATTGCAATCAATAGTAAAAGAATTTTCGGAACAAGACGCTCTTTATATAAAGGAAATTGAGAAAACGACAAATCATGATGTTAAAGCGGTTGAATATTTTATAAAGGAAAAATTTGATCGACTTGGGTTGCAAGCATATAAAGAATTTATTCATTTTGGGCTAACATCTCAGGATATCAATAATACATCAATTCCATTATCAATAAAAGACGCTTTAGCGGAAGCATATAATCCTCTGCTCAAAGAATTGATTGACTTGTTGAAACGACAAGCAACAGACTGGATGAATATACCCATGTTGGCAAAAACGCATGGGCAACCGGCTTCGCCTACGCGTTTAGGAAAAGAATTAATGGTATTTGTATATCGTCTGGAAAATCAATTTGAAATCCTGAATCAGATTACTATATCCGCTAAATTTGGAGGAGCGACAGGTAATTTTAATGCCCACGCAGTTGCATACCCATCATTCAAATGGAAAGAATTTGGCAATAAATTTGTAGCGGAAAAACTTGGATTGGCAAGAGAAGAATGGACGACGCAAATATCGAATTACGATACGCTAGCCTCTCTTTTCGATTCGTTGAAACGTATAAATACAATTCTAATTGATTTAAATCGAGATATCTGGCAATATATTTCGATGGAATATTTTAAACAGAAAATAAAAGAAGGCGAAATAGGTTCATCAGCGATGCCTCATAAAGTAAACCCAATAGATTTCGAAAATGCCGAAGGGAATTTGGGTATTGCCAACGCAATATTAGAACATTTATCCGCAAAATTACCAATATCCAGATTGCAACGAGATTTGACTGACTCTACAGTATTACGAAACGTTGGAGTTCCTATGGGACATATTTTGATTGCCTTACAAAGCACGAAGAAAGGTTTGGATAAACTTTTATTGAATACAAGTGTTATAAACAGAGACTTAGACAATAATTGGGCTGTTGTAGCAGAAGGCATTCAGACTATATTGAGGCGTGAAGGTTGCCCAAAACCCTATGAAACTTTAAAAGAATTAACAAGAACAAATCAAGCTATAACAGAAAAATCAATAGCTGATTTTATTGAAAATTTGAACGTATCCGAAGCTATTAAAGAAGAATTAAAAAAGATAACACCGCATACATATACAGGCATTTAGTTACTAATGTAATGACCGAGAGGTTGTGGGAATATTATAAATGACAAATTACTAAATAAATTAAACAACAACAATTATGACAAGCAGAGGTAATAATAGCGAAGGCCGGGATGGTTCCGCTTCCCCTGAAAAATACATGAATGGAGGAGACGACTCTTCTAAAATTGTAAAGAAAAAAAGACCGCGTGTCGGTGATATGCGAAAATCATTTACAGGCGGCAATGTTGATAGAAATCCATACCAATCAGAATCAGAAGGATATGGCAATCAACAACGGAGGTCGTACGGAAATAACAACGGAGGATATAATAACAATCGTTCCTATAACAATGAGGGCGGAGGATCTTACGGCAACCGTTCTTATAATAATAACAACGGAACGTATAATAACAACAACCGTTCTTATAATAATAACAACAATCGCTCCTATAATAATAACAATAACCGCTCTTATAATAATAACAATAATGACAGAGGTTATGGGAATAATAATGGAGGCGGTTACAACAATAACAGAGGCAATTCAAGACCTTCATACGGTAACAACAATAACAACGGAGGTTATCGAAGACCCCAAGATTCAAGATATTCGGGAGGAAGCGGCGCTAAACGTATCGTGAAACCCGTCAAGTATAAAGAAAACATTGATCCGAATACGCCTATCCGTTTAAATAAATATCTGGCTAATGCAGGCGTTTGTTCACGTCGCGAAGCGGATAGTTATATAACTGCCGGCGTGGTAAAAGTAAATGGTGAAATAGTAAACGAATTAGGAGTAAAAGTAAAAAGAGGAGATTTAGTATCTTTTCATGATCAACCCGTACGTTTAGAAAGTAAGGTTTATGTTTTATTGAACAAACCAAAAAATTGCGTTACGACATCCGATGATCCCGAAAATCGTATGGCAGTCATGGATTTAGTAAAAAATGCTTGTCCCGAACGAATCTATCCCGTAGGTCGTCTCGATCGTAATACGACAGGCGTTTTGTTACTTACCAATGATGGTGATTTGGCGTCTAAATTAACTCATCCGAAATTTAAGAAAAAGAAAATATATCAGGTAACGTTAGATCGTGACGTTGCTATTGAAGATATGCAAGCGATAGCAGATGGTGTAGAATTGGATGACGGAGAAATTCATGCGGATTCGATCGCATATCAATCAGAAGATTCATTGAATGTCGTAGGAATTGAAATCCATTCGGGACGTAACCGTATCGTTCGTCGTATTTTTGAAAAATTGGGTTATCAAGTAATCAAGTTGGATCGCGTCTATTTCGCAGGTTTGACGAAGAAAAACATACCTCGCGGTAAATGGAGATATCTCTCAGAAAAAGAAGTAAATATGCTTCGTATGGGCGCATTTGAATAAAACTTAATCCATACTTAAAGTAAGGTAAATTTAATTTAATAGAATTATGGATACTATTCGTAGAACTAAAATAGTAGAACTGATCCGAAACAAGGATTTTGGATCGAAAGTAGCAGTCAAAGGTTGGGTACGTACCAGCCGAGGTAATAAATTTGTGACTTTCATTCACTTAAATGATGGTTCTACCATTAATAATATTCAAATTGTAGCGGATGTAGAAAAGTTTGGCGAAGATTTATTGAAGCAAATAACAACAGGTGCTGCCATTTATGCGACAGGAACATTAGTCGAATCACAAGGTAAAGGTCAGTCATGTGAAATTCAAGCCGAACAAATCAAAATTTATGGTCTTGCCGACCCTGCTACATATCCATTACAAAAGAAAGGACATTCATTTGAATTTTTACGGGAAATAGCTCATCTTCGTCCTCGAACCAATACATTCGGCGCTATACTTCGTATACGTCATCATATGGCGTACGCGATACATAAATACTTTAATGATAGAGGATTTTTTTACTTCCATACCCCGATAATTACAGCTTCGGATTGTGAAGGAGCAGGTTCTTTGTTTCAGGCTACGACGTTAGATCCTTACAACATCCCACGTACCGAAGCGGGTACGGTAGACTATAGTCAGGATTTTTTTGGAAAACAGACCAATCTTACCGTTTCGGGGCAATTAGAAGGAGAATTAGGTGCTATGTCGCTTGGAGCTATTTATACTTTTGGACCTACATTTAGAGCCGAAAACTCTAATACGCCTCGTCATCTTGCCGAATTCTGGATGATAGAACCCGAAGTGGCCTTTAACGACAACAATGATAATCAAGACCTCGCGGAGGACTTTCTCAAATATCTTATCCAATATGCGCTTGACAATTGCATGGATGATATCAAGTTCTTAAATGAAATGATTGATAAAGACCTTATCGAGCGTTTAAACTTCGTTGTATCAAATGATTTCAAACGTTTGACATATACAGAAGCAATTAAGATATTGGAAGAAAGCGGACATAAATTTGAATTCCCAGTATTTTGGGGCGCCGATCTACAATCAGAGCATGAGCGTTATTTAGTTGAACAACATTTTAAACGACCTGTTATTTTGACCGATTATCCAATTGAAATAAAATCCTTTTACATGAAGCAGAATGACGACGGAAAAACTGTTCGTGCAATGGATGTACTTTTTCCTAAAATTGGAGAGATAATCGGAGGATCAGAACGCGAAGAAGATTATGATAAATTAATGGCTCGCGTTAATCAGCTGGGAATGAATATTGACCCGATTTGGTGGTACACCGAAATCCGAAAATATGGTACTGCGCCGCATGCCGGATTTGGATTGGGATTTGAACGTTTGATTTTATTTGTAACAGGAATGGCTAATATCCGTGACGTAATACCGTTTCCCCGCACTCCGAAAAATGCGGAATTTTAAAATATAATTTTAATAATTTATAAGAGAAGCAGCAAGATTAATTAAACTTGC
>CALYRA010000043.1 GCA_945292135.1 uncultured Dysgonomonas sp. | reverse complement strand
TATTTTGATGTATTAGATTTTGTCTAAAACAAGTATAATATTGTCTTTCTTCAGTTATTTTTGCCATATAATCATCAAGAGTAGGACGAAAGATAAAATTTAGACCTTTAATAAAATAAGTATATCCTAAGTTTGGACCATAAGGTTCTGTATATATCTTTGATATAAATAAATAATAGTTATTATCTTTCTCTAATTTAGTCTCTGGGGTCAAAATATCAAGATTATATATTTCTTTTACTTTTGACTTGAATACTTCATCAGATACAGCTTTGAAACCATTTTTCTTTAACCAAAAGTCTACTAATGGAAAGATATAATGCAATGAGTTTTCGTCATATACAACATCAATCGGAGCACTTCGTTGTGACTCAAGTCTAGCATTCTCTATATCAATCCTATATCTATTTAGATAGTCCATTAAAGGTTGCTTACCTTTGAATTCTAATGTATCTAAAATCAAACAGTTGGATGGCGGTACCTGTTCCATATGCTGTTTTGATATTTGATTTAAATTATGTATTGATGATTCTATTAATAAATCCTTGTTTTTGCTAGTTAGATTCGGGAAAATAAATAATACTAATATTATAATAAATTGATATGTTTCCATTTTTCTGTTTTTAAATTGTTATTCAATGAACGTTAAATGTCCATTATCATCATGACCAATTTTTTTTTGGCATACTCTTCAATATCATCGCCTAATGATAAAATCTATGAAATGACATTTGAAAAATAGTTCTTTTTAAATTTCCATTGCTTTAAGCATTTTAAAAAGGGTTAATTTATTTTATACCAAAATTTTTATTATCCGTCTTTCCCTGATAACTTTTTTATCCTTTACTAGATATCTATAGTCTACGTAAACTCCTTAATTTCCTTTCAGACCTCCGTGCATGTTACAGTCTCCTCCAGGAGCTTTCCATTTTGTCGCGCTAGTTCACCTTATTGGATAACGCGCTTCAACTTAAATCCGTCTTCGTCTACAAATCTGCTTTCGTAATACAAATCTGGTTCGAGCCATACCTGAGGAAAAATGTATTCTCCGCCAGACATAGGGTAATAATAGGGCATTCCGGCTTCAATAAAATATTGATCTTTTATGGGATACTTGCTCTTAATAACCAGCGTGATATACGCTTTATCGATTTGACCCCCTGTCAATTTTCGCCATAGTTCGTGATCGGTTCCCACTTCAAGGGATAACTCGCCGAAATAGTCCATCTTCTGTTCTTTTCCCAGTTCAACCAACGCTATTTTTTCGCAGGTGTTACCATCGACAACATATAAATAGGCATCTAAATAAAGTCCCGACCATTGGGGGATACAAATCTCTATATTGAACTTCTGGTTCCATCCCAAACGTTTTAGCATGTATCCGTTAGAATCGACAAATCGCCACTTTTTTACTTCTGAATAATCTATTATTAAATCATACGTATTCGTTACTTTTCCTTCAAATTCGGCGGAGATCGTATATTTGCCCGCTTTGAATTTAGTTATCTCAATTTCATTTACATCATAAAAGTTCCCTTCCTCTCTAATGTATAAGTTGTGACTCTGTTCTTCTTACAACCTCTTTCAATCCTTCCAAGCCGAAATAATTTTTATTTTTTATTTTTTCCAACAAATCAGGTTCCCTGACTGTCAGGTTATATAACATTGTTCCGGGATTCCAATCGGCTTTTCCTGCGATATCCGAGTATTTGAAATATAACGGAAGTATTGTATCGGCTATATAAGCTACTATCATTAGTCTTTCATCTTCTGAATAATTATCGTAATATCTATCACCTACTCCATAACCGAATTCTTCTAACTTTTGGACTAAATCATTATTATCCTTAGAGGTATGAGATATGATAAATTTTAGAATACCTTTCCTAACCTGAAGCTCCCGAGTATCCGGGTCTCGGTAAAAAATCAATTTATTAAGTTTAATAGATGGAAGATTCAATTTATTATAGTCGTATATTACAAACGAATTCAAACGATCATCTTCGTCATAACCGTATTTAATAAGCAAAGAGCCTATCAACTCCGGTTCGTTTTGTATCAGATAAGTACGTGAGGCGCCGCTGCCATACATTACATACTGATTAAGGTGATAGAGCCATTTGATCTGATTTATTTGATATTGGTTACCGTTGGTTTCGTCGAAGGTTATTAAGTCATCCAAATAAATAAAAGGCATAATAATATTACGTTCTTTGTCGGCGAATATCTCTCCAAGAGGAAAAGGACAATATTGAACTTCCTCTCCTGCTCCAACTAAACCTTCAAGCCCTCTTATTATAACAAGGTTAGTAGTATCTACGCTGTTGACGTCCCAACTAAATACTCGCTGAATACGGTCTCTGAAAGTGGAATCATCTGGGAATTTATAGCCCGATTTGCGTAAAGATGATTGTATCAATGGGCAAGTGAGTTCAATATCGTATTTAGAGGGAAAATAGGTATCATCGACAATTACATCTGCTTCAGTATAGGTATTCGCTTGCAAAGCTATGTATTTTTTTATAGTATTGATATTTATAGGGGGGATTGTATCCATATTTGTAGGGGGTATTATCATATATTCATCATTTATTTTTTTATCGGAATTCAAAACATCTTTTTTACAAAAACCATACGAGGTGAACAATACGATTGACGCCAGACAGTGAAGTAGAATGATTCGTTTTTTTTTCATAATTTATTTAATTTTTTATTTGGATTTGTTTATTATTATTTTTATAATGTAAGTGTTATTTTTCCATACAATCTTTTTATCCGCTTGACTATAATGAACCAATGGCGTATAAAAACGGCAAGCTGATAAATGTTCATTCTTAACTCTCATCAAGGGGTGGCCTGTAAGGTGCTTTGAATTTCTCTCCCATTTTAGTTTAACAACTCCATGCATATAGATACCGTTTTTAGCAGTTATACCTTCGGGCGTTTCGGTTGTACTGAGAGCCTCCACTGTAGTTACGACATCGTTCTTTTCATCATAATCAATGATAACGCCTGTATGACCCATACCTCCTGCAAGGCTCTTCCATATAAAGATATCCCCTTTCTGCGGTTTGTAGTTAACATTGCTATGTTTACATAGGTAGCTTTTATGTTTTTCGCCTATTTCGGTTAAGATACTTGTTACCCCTCCTATAACTTTACTGCTCCATTCTATTTTTTGTAAATAACGGCTAACTAGTTCCGAACAGTCCATGGTATTCTCTCCTGAGGACGCAATCCGATTTTCATCATTAGCATATGTTACTTTATATTTAGTTTTTATGTTTTTACTATTGTCTGAAGTTACTATTTCGGATTGATCGACAGCTTTGCTTAATAACCATTCGATACCCTCTTGTATTTTCAAATCGCTGTTATCACAATCTATATCTTCAGCCCACTCACAATTCTCTATGTCAAACAGTTTAGAAGTTTCTTCTGCAAAGACACGTTGCTTCTCCCTGTGATTTGTTGTATCTTTTCCTTTTCTATCCTTTATTCCAACATCATTCCCAACCTTGGAACAAATTTTTTTTTCTACATATCTTTCTCCATTCGACAATGTATTAAGTCCTTTCCACACCCAAAATGCCATAGCTGACAGAACCCCGATCCTGATATCTTTTGATACCAGACTTGGGTTGGCGACAATGTCCGCGCCTTCTTTTAAGGTATAATCGTTTGCGTATTTGTATGCGCCTTTACCTGTTAATTGCATAATCCCTTGTCCTCTGTATGTCCAGCCGTCATTTACTTCTTTATTATCAAGTTCAACAGCCTTTGCCGCAGGTGGGCCGTAAACGTAATTAGCTATCTTCTTTTGTGTTTCCAAGGGGACATCTACACATTTTGGGTCACGTCTATCTCGTATTTTACGACCAAATTCTTTCGCTTTTTTCTTACCTTCATCCGTTTGAAATGCTCCAAATTTATCAATCAGAACTTCCCAATAATAATTAAAATTCTCGCCGTTACCTATTTCCAATTTGTATCCTGTTTCTACAGCTGCCTGAGCAAAAAAATGAGCTTTATTCCAGCACGTATTCAGACCCGTCTCTTCCATATAGGTATTATAAATATCCGCTACATCCGCTAGCGTTTCGATTTTAACTTTCGGAAATATTGTTTGCAATTCTTCTACGGTTATCGGTTTATTGCAACGGGGGCAGCCTCTATTTTCTTTTTGTGGACTTAATTCTTCCCCTATCATTACCGGAGATATCGACGAAAGCGAGCGGTTCAGATTCGTTTCTTTGGCTATTTTCAATTGTAGAAAGTAATTAACCTGACTTTTTATTTTAAGAATCTTTTCCGTATTTTTTTCATCTGCTTTTTGCTCATTTGATTGATTAACTTCTGAAACTACGGAGACATCGTTCGTTTCCAATGTCGGTTCTTTTGTCGTTTCTTCTTTTTCGACAGGTTCTTTGTCTGCCGTTTCGACGCTTTCTTCTTCTTGCTTCGCTTCCTCAAGATCATCTTCCGTTTCTAGATCTATGATATAGTCATCGTTTGTTTCTCTATTTGCGATGTTCGCAATATCCATATAAAACTCAGGATAGACATAGACTAGATTATTTTCTTCGCTATCTTCCCCATTCGCTGCCTTCCGTTCCAACAAGAAGTAAAATAAACGTGGCGTATACGCTTTCCGATCAGCTGTTTCGTGCGTATCTTCACCTAAATCTTTCGTATTGATTTCTTCACTTAAAAATCCTTCTTCATTGGGGATTACTTCTTTTTTGCGCAAATACGTTTCTTTATCATTCGCTTTTAAATTCTCAACCAGCGTTAAATAATATTTGTAAATATCTGACTGTTGTTTTTCATTTTTGCCATTAAGTATATGCATTTGGATTCGCGCGGGTTCACCGTATTGGATAACGCGCTTCAACTTAAATCCGTCTTCGTCTACAAATCTGCCTTCGTAATACAAATCTGGTTCGAGCCATACCTGAGGAAAAATGGATTCTCCGCCAGACATAGGGTAATAATAGGGCATTCCGGCTTCAATAAAATATTGATCTTTTATGGGATACTTGCTCTTAATAACCAGCGTGATATACGCTTTATCGATTTGACCCCCTGTCAATTTTCGCCATAGTTCGTGATCGGTTCCCACTTCAAGGGATAACTCGCCGAAATAGTCCATCTTCTGTTCTTTTCCCAGTTCAACCAACGCTATTTTTTCGCAGGTGTTACCATCGACAACATATAAATAGGCATCTAAATAAAGTCCCGACCATTGGGGGATACAAATCTCTATATTGAACTTCTGGTTCCATCCCAAACGTTTTAGCATGTATCCGTTAGAATCGACAAATCGCCACTTTTTTACTTCTGAATAATCTATTATTAAATCATACGTATTCGTTACTTTTCCTTCAAATTCGGCGGAGATCGTATATTTGCCCGCTTTGAATTTAGTTATCTCAATTTCATTTACATCATAAAAATTTCCTTCCTGTCTAATATGCGGCGGTATTTTAGATAAATCAAAAGAATAGGGTTCGGATGTAATGTTTCCGTCCAAAGCTTCATATTTAATATTCCAATAAACAAGAGAATCATAACCACGTTGGGGAAGGGACATCGTATTTCCCAATCTTTGGTCTTTCAGTAATTCGGGGTCTACTGTGTAGGGAAAATGGGTTATCACTTTAATTTTGTATGTTTGTCCTATTATCCCTTTATTTCCTCTTATCGAAGGTGTTATTTGTATATTGCCCTCCAAATAATTTTTCTTTGATTCAATTACTCTGGAAATTGTTTTTGTTGAGAGTGAACTTTTATACTTTGCTTCGATTTTATATGTTTTTTCTTTATCAAACAACAAAGATAGGGTACCTTCATTGTTACTTTTTTGTTCTATTCCATCTACAAACCATCTGATTTTTTTATGAATATTGATCTTTTCGGTTTCAGTAATTTTTGAATTTAATGCTTTTTCAAGGTCTGCCGAAAAAACAATTCGACTACCACATCTCGCTTCTAAATCAGAAGGAGAAATACTCGCTACATCATTTTCAACGATTTGTATTGGAAAATCTGCAACTCGTTGATAATAGTAAAAGATACTAATCCTATATTCAGTTTCTTGATCCGTTTTTAACGAAAATTCATCTTCATTTATTTGTTGATGAATCAGCGCTGTGTTTATGCCATTATAAACACTAACGCATAGTTCAGGTAGTACATTTTTAAATATAAAAGGTTTATCGTTTAGACCCAGCAAAGTTTTAGGAATAATTTTACACTCATCATTGACATAAATTGTTTGGATTTGTGCTTTATCCAAATTTTGAGATAAAGGACCCAATAGAACATTGGTTGTTACTTTTCTACCGTTAATCATCAGATGCGAAAACTTATTTTCTTTAACAACCTCTATATTGAGAGTACAACTCTCGTCTTCAGGTTTCGTACCATAACCGACAACCTTATATTCACCTGCGGTTTTCCATGAGAGTGTTAAAGATGTTCCAAGATAATCAAATTTGCGCCACCCTTTTTCATTTGCTTTTTTTACCGCCCAGCTTACTTTTTCTTCGTCTCCCCCGGAATTTATCGTTGCCGTAAAGCTCAATTTATCATTAACCAAAACAGGTATATTTTCCTTATTCTTTGCGTTAGACTTAACACTTTTGGACTCAATATATTGAACGCTTGGAATTTTTTTATCTTTTTCGTCTTTCTTAATTTCACTACTGCTTGGTATTAAACAGTTGACAGATGTGGCGATATCCACCGAATAATCATCCATATCTATGCTTTTAACGGGTCGTGTCTGCCCATGGATTATCACAGTGATTTCTCCTCCGTTGGCACACTTCAAACGCCCCGAACTGGTCAAGACGAGAGCGTTATTTATTGCCGGATGATTTTCTATTTTCTCCTCTATCTCCCAATCGCTAAGAGCCGCGAATTTACATGGTCCGTTGTTTAGCTTGGGACAGGTTCCAAAAAACGGTTGAGCAAAATTTTTATCTTTAACTGTCGCTATAGATTTAGTACTACCCGACGAATCATTGACATAATGTTTATCACTGGCAGGAATTAGTTGCGCCGGCGCGGAGCCAAGTGTACATTCACAGAAAGCTCCTTTACAAACAAGGTATGCTTTTGTACTCATAAACTATCTTTTAAGAACATTTTTATTTCATTTTTCTTATATAAGACCGTATTGGAATGAATGTCAATCATAGCGTTAAAGGACTCAATATATCGATTGGCTGATATCTGATAATTACATTCATAACCCATATCTATTTTTTGTTTATCTGTAATCGGGTCAAAATATGATTGCATTCTGTCTACAGTTTCTTTATCACATCTCATAGATACATTTACCAATGTTTTATCAGATTCGGTTTGTGCAATTTTAAATTTACTAATCACATACAAAGATATTGTTTCTATAAATCCGATTATCTCTTCATCGTTAATTTTTATTTCATTTTTATATTCTCCATATACT
>CALYRA010000042.1 GCA_945292135.1 uncultured Dysgonomonas sp. | reverse complement strand
TCGGGGGATATTTTATCAAAATATTTTACTGCTTTGGTAAAATTTTTCTGATCAAGTTCATCTACGGCATTTTGACAAAGCTCTTGGTTTTTTGACATAATTTCAAGTGTTATTATTTAGTATATTTGAATTAAAGGTACTAAAGTATATTTTTTAACATTAGAGATAAGTTTTTTTTTGATATAAATTTTCCTCTAAAAATCATATTTTGATAAAATGTTTAGTAACTATGATTTAATATTGTATTATTATTTGATAGTATGAAATAACAGATCGAAAGTATACCATTTGTTAAGGGAAATATACTTTTTTGATCTTCTTTATTATTTTTATTTTCATATTCATATTCATTTAAATTTACCAACAATAAATATGCGTTTTAAGCATTTGTGAGAATATTAATAGTAATATTGTGCTACTTGCTATTACAATATTGTTTGGAGGATTGCGTCCGGAGGTAAATTTTGACCCACTGCAGAAAGAAGTCAGAATAGCTATTGATATACCTCTTAATGGACTTATAAAAGTGCAAAATGTTAAAACGTTATTCTGTAAAAAAGCTGATTAATAATAAGATGTTTAGAAATGTAACCATACCCGCAATTATATACAAAACGCATTTTGTAAAAGGACGATTGGCGTATTTTCCCATTACTTTTTCAGATGATGTTAACCTTACTTGAACAAATACAGTTATAGGTAACTGCAAGCTTAATATAGCCTGAGATATAATCAATCCCTTAAAAGGATTGTTTATTACAAAAATAATTAACAAAGCTACGCCAAGCGATATAACAACCCCCAATCTGGAGTGGATGTCATTTTTATTGTAAGGCTCATCATACATTCCAGCAAATATAGAACCCGCCGCAATACCCGATGTCATAGTTGAAGAAATTCCCGCAAATAATAATGCTAACGCAAACACGACGCCGGCATTATTTCCAAGTAAAGGATCTAATAACGATTTAGCCTGTTGCAAATCATTTACAACTATTCCTTCTTTAAAAAATGTTGTCGTTGCGAGTAAAATCATAGCGCTATTAATTGCCCAACCTATAAGCATGGAAAATAATGTGTCCCAAAAATCGTATTTCATTTGCTTTTCAATACTTTGCTCATCCCTTTTTTTAACTTTCCTGCTTTGGATTATTTCGGAATGCAGGAAAAGGTTATGGGGCATAACAACAGCTCCAAGAACACTCATTATGAGTAGCATGCTTCCTTGTGGAAAAGAAGGGATAACCCATGATTTAGCAGCGGTTTCCCAGTCCACATTTATAAGAAATAGTTCGTAAATAAATGATAGTCCGATTAATGAAACAAAAGCAATAACATATCTTTCTATTTTTTTATAAGAATTGGAAAACATCATAATAGTTACGAATACGGTTACCAATATAGCCCCGATTTTTATCGGAATGTCAACCAACATATTCAAAGCGATAGCGCCGCCTAATATTTCAGCAAGCGAAGTTGAAATCGACGCGCCTATCGCAGACCAGAGCACGATGCGTGAATTTGTCTTACGCAAATACTTATTTGTGGCTTCGGACAAGCACAAACCTGTTGCAATACCAAGCTGTGTGACATTAAACTGTAAAATAATGAGCATGATTGTTGATAAAGTTACAACCCACAACAAAGCGTAACCAAACTCTGAACCTGCCGCAAAATTAGACGCCCAATTTCCCGGATCAATAAAACCAACCGTTACTAATAAACCGGGACCAATATATTTAAACAGTTCAAATGCGCTTGATTTTTGTATCTTGTTTATTTTTGAATAATCTTTCTTTAGGTTTTTAAAGAATTTAATTCGTATCTTAATTTATAAAAGTTGTGTAAATTAGAATTATATACTAACATTTAAAGTCATAGATATATTTTATTCAAAACAATATTATATTTTTATAGTTCAAATTAAAAGAGGGAAATCTTGATATAATACGGAAAAACAAAAATGCAAGAAAGAGATATCTTATTCGCTTTTATTCTTACAGCAGTTGCAGGATTATCAACCGGAATAGGCAGCGCGATCTCATTATTGGCTAAAAAAACGAATACAAACTTCTTGTGCGCATCTTTGGGCTTCTCGGCGGGTATTATGCTTTATGTGTCTTTCATGGAAATGATGCCACAAGCAAAAATCGAATTAGAAACCGCTTTTGATGAAAAACTGGCAACTTTATATCTAATCCTTTCTTTTTTTGCCGGTATTGGACTTATTAACCTAATTGACTTTATAATTCCTAAGTCGATCAATCCACATGAACTACAAGACATAAAAGACTTAAATAATAAAGCAATATTAAAACGTACGGGGATAGTTGTCGCATTATCCATTGCTATACACAATTTTCCGGAAGGTATTGCGACATTTACATCAGGATTAGCTTCAATGGATGTTGCAATTCCCATTACGATAGCTATAGCCATTCACAACATACCGGAAGGCATTGCCGTCGCTGTCCCTATTTATCATTCAACAGGCAGTCGTAAAAAAGCCTTTTGGCTTTCATTTGCTTCGGGGTTAGCGGAACCATTCGGAGCCTTGGTTGCTTACCTTTTCCTTTTGCAATTCTGGTCACTTGTACTGAATGGCGTGATTTTGGCAATCGTATCCGGTATTATGGTTTTCATATCATTGGATGAACTTTTACCGAGCGCCGAAAGATATGGTAAACATCATGTATCTATTATGGGATTAGTTTTCGGAATGCTCGTAATGGCGTTTAGTTTATACCTTTTTATTTAGAAACATTTCATATATTTGTAAAAAAACATAAATTATCCAACACAAAATAATTAATTATATAAATGAAAAGACCATCTCATCCATTTTTATTATCCGTATTTTTTATTTTGCTAACTCTTAATTCTTGTAAAAAGAGTGCTGATAAAGAAATAAATCCGGAATATTCAAAGTATGTAGCAGCTTTTACTTCAGGTCAGGTATCTTCTGCATCGCCCATACAAATAGAATTGACTCAAGATATGCCAAGTGTAGAACTTGACAAAGAGATTGAAGAAGATTTATTTGAATTCTCTCCTTCCATAAAGGGTAAAGCCTATTGGACAAGTACGCGCAATATCAAATTTGTACCCGAAGAAGGACAGTTAAAAGCAGGTCAGAAATACGATGCTTGGTTTAAGCTCAACAAAGTAATGCAAGTAGATAAAGGCTTTGATGATTTTTATTTCTACTTTAAAGTTCCCGATCAAGGTTTTAATCTTGAATTATTACCTTATTCCCCAATGAAAGATAATGATTTGCAATGGAATTCCGTACAAGGTTCCCTTATGTTGGCAGATAAAGCGAATATGGATAACATAGCTAAAATGTTTTCACTATCGGGAGGAAATAGTAAAAAAGCTAAAATAAAAATAACGCCGGCAGAAGAATCCGGAAAATATAATGTAAATATAGATAGTCTATTACGTGATAACAGCGATCAGGAAATTACATTAACACTGGATGGTAGCCAAATTGGCGCAAAGAGGGAAAAAGCCACTTACTCAATCAATATCCCGTCTTTGGATGCATCATTTCAAGTGATAGATGTACGAACAACTTATGAACCTAAAGAGTGTATACGTGTGACATTTAGCGACCCTCTTTCACTTAGTCAGAATATACAAGGATTGATAAGCTTAAATGGAATACAAAACTATTCGTATGATATACAAGGAAACGTACTTAAAATTTATTTAGATACATATACTCAATCAGGAAATATTGACTTGTCAGTATATAAAGAAGTAAAAAATCAGAAAGGCAAATCTCTCGCCCAAAACTATTCTTACTCTTTAAACTTTGAAAGAAACGAGCCAAATATAAAAATACTCAACACGGGTAATATTTTACCAAATGCGGATAGTCTTATAATTCCCATTCAGGCAGTTAATTTATGGGCTGTCGATGTTCGTGTAATTAAAATTTATGAGAATAACATTTTGGGTTATTTGCAAGCTAATGACTTTGGAGACATGAATGAATTGAAACGTTTTGGACGTTTGATTTTGAAAAAACGAGTTCGCCTTGATGTCGATCCAACACTACGATTGAATGAATGGAATAATTTTGCTTTGGATCTTTCGTCTATGATAAAGAAAGACCCCGGAGCCGTTTATCGTATCGAGTTTAAGTATAAGCAAGAATATTCACTTTATCCATGTAACGGAGTCATACCTCAAAGACCAACCGATGCTTCATTGGAACGGTTTGAAGAGTTGGATGACAATGATATGGCTAAATGGGACAACCCGGGATATTATTACTATGATGATGATGATTGGAGTGGTTATTATTGGGAAGATAGAGAAGATCCTTGTAAACCAACTTATTACATGGGCAAATCTAAAAGTTGCGTTGTTCTTGCATCCAATATTGGTATAACAGCAAAATTGGGTTCAGATAAAAAGTTAATGGTTGCCCTTACCGATATATTAACCACAAAACCGATTTCGGGAGCAACAGTAGATGTTTATAACTTTCAGATGCAACGTATTGGTAGCGCTAAATCTGATGGAGACGGGTTTGCCGATATAGAATATAAAGGTGGAGTACCATTTGTAGTAATAGTTTCGAATGGGACAGAAAAAGGATATTTGAAAGTCACTTCTAATCTTGCTCTTTCATTAAGTAATTTTGATGTAAGTGGAAAGGAAGTACAAAAAGGACTTAAAGGATTTATTTATGGAGAAAGAGGAGTTTGGAGACCGGGCGATTCTATTTATGTAACATTTGTACTTGAAGATAAAAATAACACTTTGCCAAAGAACCATCCGGTATCGTTGGATTTATATACGCCTCGCGGACAGTTATATCAACGTTACATGTCTACAAATGGTATAGATGGTTTTTACGCTTTTCGTATGGCGACAGATCCCGATGCTATTACCGGAGCTTGGCGTGCGGAAGTTTCGGTAGGTGGAGCTACATTTAGCAAAGCGTTGAACATAGAAACAGTAAAACCAAACCGTCTAAAAATTCGATTTGACGCCGGGAAACGCATCGATGCCTCACAAGGATCGATTATAGGTTCCTTATCATCGCAATGGTTACACGGAGCGCCGGCTTCGGGATTGGCTGCTAGCGTAGAAGCGAAGTTAACTATGGTTCAGGTACCATTTAAAGATTATGCTAAATATTCATTCAATAATCCCGCTACGAATTTTTATTCAGAAACCTATAACTTATTCGATGGGCGGTTAGACGCTTCAGGTAATGCCACAGTAAGGGCTAATTTACCTCAGGCAGCGGGTTCTCCCGGAATGTTGCAGGCAAACATTATTTCTCGTGTTTTCGAAACAGGAGGAGACGCAAGTATTTATTCCCAAACAATTCCTTATTCGCCATTCCCTGCTTACATTGGCGTAAAATCTCCGGCAGAAAACGATTATGAATTTCTGGAAACAGATAAGGATAATGTGTTGGATATTGTATCAGTAGATCCCGATGGAAAGTTAATAGACAGAAATAATCTGGAAGTTAAAATATATAAAATCCGTTGGTCTTGGTGGTGGAGTAGCGAATATGAAAATCTATCCTCTTATGTAAATAATACATCAACAGAAGTTGTTTTAAATGAAACTATTTCTACACATGGAGGAAAAGGAAAAGTCAAATTTCGTATTGATTACCCGCAATGGGGTCGCTACCTTGTTATGGTAAAAGATCCGGTTGGTGGACATACTACCGGTAAGTTACTGTATATAGATTGGCCTTCATATAGAGGACGATCCAATAAGCAAGATGCAAGTGGAGCAACAATGCTCTCTTTCACAACAGATAAACATACTTACAAAGTAGGCGAAAAAGCGACTGTAATACTACCTCAAAGTACAAACGGCAGGGCGCTTATTACGATTGAAGATGGAGCACGTATTATCTCACGTAACTGGATAACAACGAGTGAAACTGAAGATACGAAATATACATTTACCGTAACAGAAGAAATGGCTCCAAACTTCTATGTCGGAGCTACCCTATTGCAGCCTCATTCACAAAGGGTAAATGATTTGCCAATCCGTATGTATGGAGTTCTGAATGTAAGTGTTGAGAATGAAAATACAAAATTGGAACCTGTAATCAATATGCCGGATGAACTTCGTCCTGAAAAAGAATTTACAGTTTCTATCTCCGAAAAGAATAAGCGGGATATGACTTATACGTTAGCTATTGTAGATGATGGCTTATTGGATCTTACATCATTCAAAACCCCTAACGCTTGGACGGATTTCTATGCTCGTCAGGCTTTAGGTATTCGTACATGGGATTTATTTGATATGGTAGTAGGGGCGCAGGCCGGTAAATTTGGTGCGTTATTGAGTATTGGTGGAGATGCTGAAAATTTGGTGATGGGTGTTAATGCAGGGCAAAAGAATAAAACAGTAAATAGATTTAAGCCGGTTGTTAAATATCTCGGACCATTCACACTGAAAGCAGGGAAAACGGATACACATAAAATTACTTTGCCTCCTTATTTTGGATCAGTAAGAGTAATGGTAGTTGCCGGAAGTTCCAAAGGAGCTTATGGAAGTATAGAAAAAACCGTTCAGGTCAAAAACCCATTAATGGTATTATCCACACTTCCACGCGTAGCAGGACCAAACGAAGAAATCTTGCTTCCGGTTAACGTCTTTGCAATGGATGATAAAGTGAAGAATGTAAAAGTATCAGTTAAATCAAATGGACTATTCCAATTTACAGATGGGACGACAAAATCTCTTTCTTTCGCTAAACAAGGAGATAAGATGTTATATTTCAAAGTTAAAGTTGGTAAGAAAACAGGCGCTGAAAAAATTGTAATAAACGCAACGGGTGACGGTGAAACGGCTACGGAAACAATAGAAATAGAAATACGCAATCCAAACCCTCATGTCGTTATGACTTCCGACGCTTACGTACCTAAAGGCGATACAGTATCTCTTAATTTAAAACTGGAAGATATACAAGCCAGTGATTGGATAAAAATGGAAGTATCCCGCATGCCTGCCGTAGACTTAAACAAGAATTTGAATTATCTACTGGAATATCCTCACGGCTGTTCAGAGCAAGTTACATCAGGAACATTCCCATTGTTGTATATGGGTAATTTCGTTACAATGTCTCAGAGCCAAAAAGAACGAGCAGATAAAAAAATCAAAGAAGCAATCAAGATATTGTCTTCTCGTCAACTTAGTGATGGAGGTATTGCTTATTGGCCGGGAGACCGTTATCCTACCGAATGGGTGACTACATATGCAGGTCATTTTCTTGTTGAAGCTCAACGCGCAGGGTACAATGTGCCAAACTCCGTTATTAGTAAATGGAAATCTTTCCAAAAATATTCCGCCCAACGTTGGAGCGATCACAATTTATATAGTTCATACTATAGTTATTCGATGAGTGATCTTCAACAAGCATATCGTTTATATACATTAGCCCTTGCAGGCGAAGCGGAATTAGGAACCATGAACCGCCTGAAAGAAATGAAAGACATTTCAGTACAAGCACGTTGGAGATTGGCTGCGGCTTAT
>CALYRA010000041.1 GCA_945292135.1 uncultured Dysgonomonas sp. | reverse complement strand
GTAGCTAATTACGAATTAATTTTTCTAAACAACGGACACGATAACATAATAACGGCAAGAGATAATTATGATATCACAACCAATATCCTTTCAATATTGAACAGCCGTTATACTCCTAACAAATAGAAAATTTTCGATCAAATACTAAGACAGAAGTCATCTTCTAAAATAAAAAGGAGGATGGCTTTTGTTTCATTAATCACCTAATTAAATATTGTACGTTAAGTTAAATCAGAGTACACACAATCTATGCTTGTTCTATTTAAATTGTCAAATCAAAGGAGCAATCAATTTATGCACCATGTACATCTCGACGCATATTGTAGAGAGTATAAAATTAAATTTTGCAATTTACATTTCGGGCGGTATAAAAAGTACTACCCTCATTTAAAATTACGTTACAATAACTTTTTCAGCCGTTTTTTCATTAGATTAATTCTAAAAGTCAATTGGTCAATTAAAATTTTTCGAGTAGTAAATTTTAATTTGGAATACAAAGGTTATGTAGATAGATCCGATGAAATATATACTTTTGAGAAAGGCTTAACGTTTTGTGAAGGTTTCCAGTTCAGGGCAAACAAATTAGTAAAAAAATACAGAAAGGAATATAAAAAACAGTTTGATCCGAATATCAATAAGGATTTATACAGAAATAAATATTTCGTAAAGACTAATGACGATTCCAAAATAGTAGGTATACATATCAGACGTGGCGATTATAAAGGTTATAAAGATGGAATATATTTCTATGACGATGAAACCTATATAGAGTATATGAACCAAATATCGACTTTATTGTCCGAAAATTGTACCTTTATACTCTTTACAAATGATGAGCAATTAGATTTTAAAAAATACGAATCTAAGTTCAGAGATAAAGTCATTATCAGTAAAGAAGATGTACATATCGACCATTTTTTGATGTCTGAATGTGATTATTTGCTGGGACCGCCCAGCTCATTCACAGCTTGGGCGAGCTTTATCGGACATGCGAAATTGTTTCAGGTCGAAAATAAAAACGAATATCTTAGTCTTGACAAATTTAAAGAATGCGATTCCCTATTATAATAGTTAGTAAACATGAAAATAAACGATCTTAAAAACGATAATTTTTTCCTGCTTGCAGGACCTTGTGTCATTGAAGGAGAAGAAATGGCATTAAGAATAGCCGACGAATTGGTAAAAATAACAAATAAATTGAATATTCCTTTTGTTTTTAAAGGGTCTTACAGAAAAGCAAATCGTTCTCGCGTAGATTCTTTTACAGGCATCGGAGATGAAAAAGCCCTCAAGATATTGCAAAAAGTAGGTAAAACATTCGGAATCAAAACAGTTACGGACATACACGAAACACACGAAGCTGCGATGGCTGCCGAATATGTGGATGTATTGCAAATACCTGCGTTCTTATGCAGACAAACGGATTTACTTATCGCTGCCGCTAAAACAGGAAAAATAGTCAACATCAAGAAAGGTCAGTTCTTAGCTCCCGGCGCTATGAAATTTGCGGCTCAAAAAGTCGTCGATTCGGGCAATCAGAACGTTATAATAACCGATCGGGGAACCTCTTTCGGCTATTCCGACTTAGTAGTTGACTTTAGGGGAATACCTGAAATGAAGGAATTTGGTTTTCCCGTAGTATTGGATGCTACGCACTGTTTGCAAAAGCCAAACCAATCGTCGGGTGTCACAGGCGGACAGCCTCAACTTATAGAAACTATGTGCAAAGCCGGAATAGCGACAGGCGTAGACGGTTTGTTTATGGAGACTCATTTCGATTGCGCAAACGCTCTTTCGGATGGAGCAAATATGTTGCCTCTTGACCAGATGGAAGGATTGCTAACGAAATTAACCAGAATAAAAGCGGCTTTATAAATGACTGTTGAAATTTGCGTCTCTCCCGCATTATATCCTTTTTATGCGGATAGTAACGACAAGGTAGTAATTGTTGTAGATATTTTCAGAGCATCTACAACAATGTGTAACGCGCTTAAAAACGGCGCTAAAAGTATTATCCCGGTAGCATCCATAGATGAAGCCCAAGCGTATAAACAGAAGGGATATTTGGTCGGAGCCGAAAGAAATGTTAAGCGATGCGACTTCGCTGATTTCGGGAATTCTCCTTTAGATTATACGCCGGAGAAAGTCAAAGATCAAGATATCGTATTTACAACGACCAATGGCACGCAAGCGATAGAAAAAGCAGCGGGTTGCGATTGCTTATTGATAGGAGCATTCTCAAATATTCAAAAAATTGCGGACTTTTGCCTTTCACTCAAAAAAGATGTGATTGTTTTATGCGCCGGGTGGAACAATCGGTTCAACATAGAAGATACACTATTTGGAGGAGCTTTAGCCGAACTGTTATCAGAAAAAGATTACGCTTCTTCATCTGACGCTACGACCGTAGCCCTTGATATGTGGAAACAGGCAAAACCTGATATCAAAAAATATATCGCCAAATCGGAACATATCAAACGTCTCGAAGCCAATGGTCTTTTGAAGGACGCTGCATATTGTTTGGAATTGAATACAGCCAATATCGTTCCCATATACGATAAGGAAACAAAACGGTTGACTATTTATAATTAAACATGGCTCCGCATAACGAGTTAGGAAAGCTTGGCGAGGAGGCTGTCATCAGACACCTTACCGAATCAGGTTATCATATTCTCGAGCATAATTGGTTTTATAGAAAATATGAGGTAGATATCATTGCGGAAAATGATGAATGGATTATATTTGTAGAAGTAAAAACCCGAACGTCAAAACAGTGGGGCAATCCTGAGGAATCCGTATCAAAAAATAAAATTAACAGGATTGTTGAAGCCGCTGAATTTTATCTGATAAATAACAATATAAGTAAATCCGTACGTTTTGATGTCGCGGCGGTTGTTATAGAAAGATGCGGTATTGAAATTGAATATATAGACGATGCTTTTCTTTCGCCGGCAAAATAAGTATTTATCACATATACTGTTAATTATTACTTTTAATTATATTATAAGCCATGAATGTCGAAGAACTCCGTGAATATTGCCTCAAAGTAAAAGGAGCTACTGAATGTTTTCCTTTTGATGAAATAACCTTAGTCTTTAAAATAATGAATAAGATGTTTGCCTATGTAGTTTTGGAACCGAAAGATGGCGATTTCTTTGTCAACCTCAAATGCGATCCTGACAGATCGATCGAATTACGGCAAACGTATGAGGGAGTCAGATCAGGATTTCATGCGAATAAAATCATGTGGAATTCAGTATATTTGGTTAGCGACGTTCCTGACAAATTGATAAAAGAACTGGTAAACCATTCCGTTGAAGAGGTTATTAAAAAGCTTTCAAAAAAATTACAAAACGAATATTATAACTTATCATAATAATATCATTGACAATACTTAATGTCTTATTATATACATCTACAGTCTGTTGCCTCCACAAATAATTATCTGAAAGATTTACTTTCAGCCGAAGACGTCGAAGAATATACAGTTGTGTATACTGACATGCAAACTTGTGGACGTGGACAACAAAATAATAATTGGGAGTCGGAAGATGGGAAAAATATCTTATTCAGCATGGTTGTTTTTCCACAATTCGTTCGAGCCGACAAACAATTTGTCATATCGCAAATAGCATCGTTAGCCGTAAAAGATACATTGAGCGAATATGTTGATAACATAACAATCAAGTGGCCTAACGATATATATTGGAATGAACAAAAGATATGCGGTATTTTGATAGAAAATAGCCTGATAGATGATAATATCATGCATTCGGTAATAGGTATAGGAGTGAATATTAACCAAGAAATATTCAGAAGCAATGCCCCGAATCCCGTTTCATTGAAGCAGATCACAAATAAGACATACGATACTAAAACTATTCTGGATGCAATAGCAAAGCGAATCAGATTATATTTCAATGACTTAAAATCAGGAAATAGTACGTCTATCGTAAGTAAATACAAACAATCGCTATTCAGACGGGACGGCTATCATCTATTCAATGATGGAAAACAAAATTTCAAAGCAAAAATTGAAGATATAGAACCTTCCGGATTATTAGTTTTGAAAACAGATTCGGGCAAATGTCACTATTTCGCATTTAAAGAAGTAAAATTTGTATTGTAAATCTATTTTTGGCGGTCGCTTCAATACTGACATTTTTTTTTAAGTTCCTTAATTTTTTCTCTGTAAGATTTCGTATTTCTCGACAAATCTTTGGCGGTCTCTACGATTTTCATATCATAGTCATTCTTTCCTCAACGGCAATGAGTATTGAAAGATTTTTCATAGATTGAATATAGCATAGGAGATTAACCCGATAAAATGGGTTACTCTATGGATAAGGTTAAAACATCAATCAATCATTCTTTGATAGAATATTTGACATCGTATTATCTCTATTGACTTACGTGTAGTGAAATTCATTGATTCAGAATTTACAATAAGTCACAATCAGCCTTAATTTCAACATATTACACTCATTACAACATAGCTATATCATAATATTTTGTCTTGCCAAAGTGACATAATTGCTATTTGATGCGTATGTTTACTTCAATAATATCAAAAAAGGTTTGACACCTGAACTATTAAAATAGACCCGAAATTTTGCAAAGTTTTTTATTCGGCGATTAAATGATAATTCTTTTATAATTTTCTTTCATTGCATATATTAATATTGAATATTATGTATATTTTTGCATTTAAATTGTATATTTATACATTATGACTAAAAACTTCAGACAAAAAACGATAAAAGAAATAATATCTAAAAACGAGATAAATAATCAAGACGTTTTATTAAACATCCTGCTGGAAAAAGGTTTTGTACTTACTCAGGCAACCCTATCGCGTGATATAAAAGACTTGAAAATAATCAAGGCTCCGACCGCGAAAGGCGTATATATCTATCAATTGTCAGACAAGATTTCAGCTCTGCAAGAAGATATGACAAGTATATCATCATACGGATTTGTCAGTATCGAATTTTCAGGTCAGTTAGCAGTCATCAAAACACGTCCCGGATATGCGATGAGCATAGCGGCGGAAATAGAT
Organism: uncultured Dysgonomonas sp.; assembly: GCA_945292135.1. Classification (GTDB taxonomy): domain Bacteria; phylum Bacteroidota; class Bacteroidia; order Bacteroidales; family Dysgonomonadaceae; genus Dysgonomonas. The sequence continues at coordinate 2,468 of CALYRA010000041.1, read as the reverse complement.
CAAAAAGCAACGGCTACTATATTAGGAACCGTAGCAGGAGACGATACGATATTGATAATACCTCGTGAAGGAATAACGCGCGAAACCATAAAATCATCTTTAGCAACTTTTATACCTATAAAATAAGTCGTTGTGGAAATGGTAACAAAACTAACTAACATGCTCGTTCATAAGGAAAAAATGAACACGCCCGAAATCATTGTACAAATCGCCGGAGAAGACCATCTGCATTTTGTACAGATTATATTGGATACGATAGAAGCCGCAGCAAAAGTAAGAGGAACAGGTATTGCGAAACGTACTCCCGAATATCTTGAGCTGAAGATAAAAGAGGGTAAAGCAATTATCGCAACCGTAAATGGAGAATTCGCAGGTTTCTGTTATATTGAATCGTGGGGCAACAAGCAATTTGTAGCCAATTCAGGTTTGATAGTCGTAGAAAAATTCAGAGAACATGGATTAGCGAAAAAAATAAAGCGTAACGCTTTTGCCCTTGCACGAACCATGTTTCCGCAAGCTAAAGTATTCGGATTAACTTCGGGAGCTGCCGTTATGAAAATAAATACGGAATTAGGATATGTGCCTGTTACATTCGCTCAATTAACGGATGATGAATCATTTTGGCGTGGATGTCAAGGTTGCGTCAATTATGACATTCTACAACGAACCTCCCGCCGATATTGCATTTGTACGGCAATGCTTTTCGATCCGGCTACGCATAAAGATAAAAAAGAAGTAAAAGAAATAATCAAGGAATTAAAGAAAAAAATAAAATGAAAAAAAAAGTAGTTTTAGCATTTAGCGGAGGTTTAGACACCTCTTTTTGCGTCAAATACCTATCCGAAGATTTAGGCTATGAAGTATATACGGCTATTGCCAATACAGGAGGCTTTACGCCTGAGGAATTGAAAGTAATCGAACAAAAAGCCTATAAACTTGGGGCTAAGAAACATATCAGCCTTGATATCACAAGCGAATATTATACGAAAAGCATTAAATATATGATTTTCGGCAATGTACTCCGTAATGGTACATATCCCATATCAGTAAGTTCGGAACGTATTTTCCAAGCAATCGCCATTATTAATTACGCCAAAGAAATAGGAGCGGACGCTGTCGCTCATGGTAGTACCGGCGCCGGAAACGACCAAGTGCGTTTTGACTTGACGTTTGATGTACTTGCTCCCGGAATAGAAATCATCACTCCTACGCGCGATATGATACTTACTCGTGAATACGAAATCAATTATTTGAAAGAACATGGTTATGAAGCTGATTTCACGAAGATGGAATATTCTATCAATAAAGGACTTTGGGGAACAAGTATAGGAGGCAAAGAAACTCTGAAATCTAATCTGACGTTACCCGAAGAAGCATATCCATCTCAATTAAAGAAACAAGGTAGCGAAACATTGACTATTGATTTCGTCGAAGGTGAGATCGTTGCTGTAAATAATGAAAAATACAAAGATAAAGTAAAAGCTATCCAGAAGATTGAACAAATAGCGTCGGCTTACGCTATTGGACGCGATATGCATATTGGAGACACGATAATCGGGATTAAAGGTCGCGTAGGTTTTGAAGCTGCCGCTCCTATTGTTATCATCAATGCCCATAAGATGTTAGAAAAACATACGTTGAGCAAATGGCAACAATATTGGAAAGATCAGGTTGGTAATTGGTATGGTATGTTCTTACACGAAGCTCAATACCTTGAGCCGGTCATGCGGGATATCGAAGCTATGTTGGAAAGCTCCCAACGTAATGTAACCGGCAAAGTCATTATCGAATTAAAACCTTATCATTATACGTTAGTCGGCGTTGAAAGCGATTTTGATTTGATGAAAGCTGACTTTGGCGAATATGGCGAAGTAAATAAAGCTTGGACTTCGGATGACGCAAAAGGATTCACCAAAATATATTCCATTCCTAACAAAATCTATCACAACGTACAGGAAAAGAATAAGAAAAAATAATTAAATTCGTTTAAGATTTTTTATAAAAAAAATAAATTGATATAAAAACATATGTATCAAATTATTGATCCGAATGCCAAAGCCTAAAAAATAAGTACTATGGGTAAAAATCAAAAAAAAGAAAATTCACAGTGGAAAAATAACTTAATTTTAATATCTATATTGATAGCAGGATTAACATTTTGCATATCTCTGAGTGAAAATGATCTTGGTAAATGGATTCGTTATAACTTTTATTTTCGACCTTTATATTTCTTTTTTTCAGATTTTCTTTATGCCCCATATTTCTATACCTTTTTACCCATTCTATTATTTATTATTTTATTTGTAATTTTTTCCATATATAATGTTTACTCTACGATAAAGGATAAGGAAAAAATCTTCAAGATAATTCGCGCTATATTCGGATGTCTTTTGGCGATGTCCTGTGCGGGATTGGTTATATATTTATCCATTATGCCGGATATAGAATACATTGCAAAAAAAAAGTAT
>CALYRA010000040.1 GCA_945292135.1 uncultured Dysgonomonas sp. | reverse complement strand
AGAAATCTGAAAATTTAAATCCTGAACAACGCACAACACGTATTCTAAAAGAAATACAAAACGGACTGCATTTGAAAGAACTACCAATGCACATAGAATGTTTTGACAACTCTAACATACAAGGAACAAATCCTGTATCGGCATGTGTAGTATTTAAAAAGGCAAAACCGTCTAAAAGAGATTACAGACATTTCAATGTAAAAACCGTAGTAGGTCCTGACGATTTCTCTACAATGCGTGAAGTAGTATTCCGCCGTTACCATCGTCTGATGGAAGAGCAACAACCCCTACCCCAACTTATCATTATAGATGGTGGAAAAGGACAATTGAACGCAGCTTGCGAATCTTTAAAAAAATTGAATCTTTATGGCAAAATTGCGATCGTTGGATTAGCAAAACGATTAGAAGAAATATTTTTTCCTGAAGATCCTATACCGATCTATCTGGATAAAAATTCGGAAGCATTAAAAGTTATACAACATCTTAGAGATGAAGCGCATAGATTTGGTATAACTTTCCATAGAAACAAACGGAGCAAACAGCAGGTTAAATCTGAATTAGATAATATCAAAGGTATAGGTCCCGAAAGTAAAAAAATACTATTAAAACACTTTAAAAGTGTAAAAAGAATAAAAGAAGCAGATATTACAGAAATTGAAAATATAATAGGTCAAAGTAAAGCAAAATTAATAGTTAATTATTTTAATCAAAATATATAAAGTTTAACTATATAAAATTTTATTTACAAAACATTATTAAATCAAAACTGTTAACTTTATATATAAAAAAATAATTGATATACAACTAATTATATTATAGTTATGGAAAATGATTTAATAAAAACAGTAAGAAATGCAATAAAATACTGGTGGTTTTCATTGTTGATTGGAATATTGGCTATTATTCTTGGCGTACTATTTATAGCAAAACCATTCAGTGCGTTAATGACTTTAGCCATATTATTTATTGTCGGGTTCATAGTCAGCGGATTATTAGAAATTATATTCGCAATATCCAATAGAGAAAGATTAAATGGTTGGGGATGGACATTAGCAAGCGGTATCATAGCATTATTTCTCGGCATAGCACTTGCGGCCTCTTCACCAATAATAACTACTGAGATAATGAGTTACTTCGTAGGCTTTTGGATTATGTTCCAATCGTTCTATTCTGTCGGAACAGCTTGCGATTTGGAACGACAAAATGTCAAAGGTTGGGGATGGATATTAGCATTAGCTATTATAGGAATATTATTTTCATTTATATTTATTATAAGTCCTGCATTTGGAGACACTTTTATTGTGATATTCGCATCCATATCATTTATTATATATGGCTTTACAAGAATATTCATATCAATTCAATTAAAATCTTTGAAAAACAATATAGAACAAAATAGCATAAATTAAGACAACTATTTGCGAATAAATATCTAATTTTAAGGTCGTATCTTTTAAAGATATGACCTTAATTATATATATATAAATGAGAGTACTTATACAACGCGTTTCAAAAGCATCAGTTACAATAGAAAATAAAGTAAAATCACATATATCAAAAGGCTTATTAATATTAGTAGGAATAGAAGATGCAGATAATGAAGAAGATATAGAATGGATAACAAATAAAATAGTCAATATACGTCTTTTCGACGATGAAAATGGAGTCATGAATATCTCCCCTATCGACTGTAAAGCGGATATAATGATCGTTTCTCAATTTACATTATACGCATCCACTAAGAAAGGGAATCGCCCGTCTTACATCAAAGCTTCCAAACCTGATATAGCAATACCACTGTACGAAAGATTTTGCAATGTAATAAGTACTAAAATAGGAAAGTCTGTAGAAACAGGTGAATTCGGCGCAAATATGCAAGTTGAATTATTAAATGATGGACCTGTCACAATATGGATAGACTCTAAAAACAGAGAATAAAATGACGTTAGAACAAGCTCAATTAGAAGTAGATAAATGGATCAAAACATATGGAGTACGTTATTTCAGTGAATTGACGAACATGACAATACTCACAGAGGAAGTTGGTGAATTGGCGCGTATCATGGCACGGACATATGGAGATCAATCCTTCAAAAAATCTGACTTAGATAAAAACTTAGCGGATGAAATGGCTGATATACTTTGGGTCTTAATGTGCTTAGCAAACCAAACAGGCATAAATCTCACAGAAGCATTTATTAAAAACTTAGAAAAGAAAACAAATAGAGATAAAACAAGGCATATTAACAATGAAAAATTAAAATAAAATGTTAGAAGTAGACAAATATCAAGAAGCATTAAATCAGTACAATACAAATTTGGATGACAAGGAAATTACACGTATTGTGAATGATATACTAAGCAAAAAATTTGCAGAAAATAATACGCAGGAAGTTTATAAAAAAATATATTCTTGTATTGACAATACCTCTTTGAATGCAACCGATACCCGCGAAGAAATTTGGAATTTAACAGAAAAAGTTAACGCCTTTGAAGGAAGTCGTCCCGATATGGATAACGTTGCAGCTATATGCGTATATCCCAATATGGTTCCTACCGTAAAAGAAGCACTTGGAGCAAACGTAAAAATAGCCAGCGTGTCAGGCGGTTTTCCTGCATCCCAAACTTTTACAGAAGTCAAAATAGCAGAAACAGCATTGGCAGTAGCCTCAGGTGCTGATGAGATAGATATTGTACTAAATTTAGGAGCTTTCTTAGAAGAGAACTATGAGGAAGTTTGTGAAGAAATACAGGAACAAAAACATGCTTGCCGCGATGCTCATCTAAAAGTTATACTTGAAACCGGAGCTTTGAAAACAGCTGAAAAAATCAAGAAAGCCTCTATCCTATCATTATATTCAGGCGCGGATTTTCTGAAAACATCTACAGGAAAAGGTTACGAAGGCGCGACATTGGAAGCAGCTTATATTATGTGCAAAACCATAAAAGAGTATGAAGCTAAAACAGGTCAAAAAGCAGGTTTTAAAGCTTCAGGAGGCATTGCAACCACTGAAGATGCTGTCAAATATTATACTATAGTAAAAGAAGTTTTAGGAGAAGAATACGCAAACAATAAATATTTTAGAATAGGCGCCAGCAGATTGATAAACAATTTATTAAAGGATATAGAATAATACATTATACACATAAAAGCAAAACAGGCTATCTTATAAATAGCCTGTTTTTATTTTATATACACCGAGACAATTAATAAGCTCTTTCTACGATATAATCTAAAGCAGCGAAAAGTGCATTCCTAATTTGCTCGTTATCAATAGTTTCTATAATTTTTTGCGCTTGTTGTTTATAAATTTCGATTTTTGAATACGCATATTCTATCCCGCCATTGTCTTTAGCGTAAGAAATAAACATTTCAATATTCTCATCACTAAAATCAGAGTCTGTAATTATCTTATAAAAATAATCTTGCTTTTCCTTTGGTGATTGCTTGATAGCATACAATAAGGGTAAAGTTATCTTGCCTTCACGGATATCATTTCCGGTAGGTTTGCCAACATTATTTGTAAAGTAATCAAAGATATCGTCTCTTATCTGAAAACATATACCTAAAATTTCGCCCAATCGGGCAAATTTTTCAATATCTTCCTCCGACGCATTTACAGACATAGCACCGATTCGCATACAACTCGACAACAAAGAAGCTGTCTTCTTCTTTATTACTTCAAAATATTCTTCCTCATTTATAATAGCTTCTTTCACAAGAGAAAGTTGATTTAACTCTCCTTCTGCCAATGTACGACCCAAATCGGATACTATCGTTATAATATCCATATCTCCTGTAAGTACGCTTTTTATTAAGGCGGTAGATAGAAAGAAGTCACCAGCCAAGACAGCCATTTTATTATCATAAATAGCATTCAAAGAAGCCAATCCTCTGCGCATTTTGGATTCATCTACTACATCATCATGAATTAGAGAAGCTGTATGCAATAACTCTATTGTAACAGCTGCATTATAAGTAGTATTGTTAATCTCACCACAAGCTTTAGCAACCAATAATAATAAAGTCGGACGTATACGTTTACCATCAGACTTCATAATATAATCTATGATTTCTTGTATGCGAGGATTATCGCAAAAAACAGATTCTCGATAATAAGTATTAAAATTTTCCAGCTCCGCGGAAACAGGTTGAGCTATTAAAAGCTTTTTATCCATTACATATTTGAATTATACTACAAATTTACAAATAATTCAGATTTTAATACACCATATTATTTATTAACTTTGCTAAAATATAAAACAATAACATTTAAATATGAAATATATACTAATTCCAATACTTTACATTCTATGTTTAAGTGAAATAGCTGCCCAAGATCAATACAAAAACGAAAATTACAAGTACTTTAATGAAGTCGGAGCCGGTATTGGCGTCGCTATATTTCATGACAATAGCAGGCAAATCAGTCTCGAAGCGGTTAAATTTATAAAGCCGTATACAGGAATTCGAACCGGTATTATCAATTATTCGGAAATGTCACATTCCAAATGGGGATTTAAAGTACCTATTCTCTTAGCTTTTAGAACAGCTAATATTGATCCTGATTCTGATTCCGATAATAATTGTCATTGTTGTGACCAGGATTTCATGTCTGAATTTATAAATATTTTATCATCCGTATTGCCAGTAAGATATGAATTTAACATTGGTCCCGCAATTGGTTATTTGTATCCTAACAGAGAAAATAAAAGATTAAATTCGGAGGAAAAAAGACTATATGAAGATTATTTTCTTGATAAAAGAGTACTTGTAACATTAGATGCCAATGTAAAAGCATCATACGCGATAGACCGAGTTAATATAGGCGTATCCGGAGGAGTAAGTTTTTTAGCTACACGCAATTATAAATATTATTCTTTAAACAATTACCCGGGGAAAAGAGATGGAAAAATAGCGCGTTGGATGGGAAATGTTTCATTTAATGCGTCTTATCGATTTTAAAAACTCATTTTTTTTAGCTATATTATTTCTTATTGTATCAAATCATCAAGAAATAAATAAAGCCAAATAAAACTATTTTGGCTTGAAGTCGTGCGTTCATATACCGATATTATTATTAGTTTATTAAAAATCCCGGTATAAACTCAAAAGAAGAAAATATATCCGTTATATTTGTTTTTGTAATTTCCTATATGCGAGTATTATCGCAAAAATAGATTCTTGATAATAAGTATTAAAATTTTTCAGCTCTGCGGAAACAGTTTGAGCTATTGAAAGGTTTTATTTATTATGTATATGAATTATGTTACAACATTTACAGATTACTTGGATTTTGCTACCCTATATTATTTATAACTTTGCTAAAACATTATAAAACAATATTTTTTAAATATGAGATATATATTAATTATAAGCATTTATATTCTATGTATAAATGAAATGACTGCTCAAATTCAATATAAAAACGAAAATTACAAGTACTTTAATGAAATCGGAGCCGGAATTGGCGTGGCCATATTTCATGACAATAGCACGCAAATCAATCTTGAAGCAGCGGAATTTATAGAGCCTAATATAGGTATTCGAACCGGTATTATCAGCTATTCGGAAATGTCACATTCAAAATGGGGATTTAAAGTACCTGTTCTCTTGGCATTTAGGACATCTAATACTAAACTTGATTATGATTACGACTATGACTACGAAAATCAACATAGAATTTTACCTCATATCACGAGTGACCTTATGTATAGTTTATTATTTAACCTTCCTATGAGATTTGAATTTAATATTGGTCCTGCTATCGGTTATTTACATCCCAACAAAGAAAATAAAGAATTAAATACGGAGGAAAAAAGAAAACGTGAAGATTACTTTCTTAACACGAGATTACTTGTGACACTGGATGCAAATGTAAAAGCATCATTTGTGATAAAACAAGTTAATATAGGTATATCGGGAGGAGTAAGTTTATTAGCTACACGCAATTATAAATATTATGCAATAGACGATTTTGCAGATGAAAAAGATGGAAAAATAGCGCGATGGATGGGAAATATTTCCTTTAATGCGTCTTATCGATTTTAAAAACTCATCTTTTTTAGTTACCTTGCTTCTTATTGTATTAAATCATCAAGAAATAAATAAAATAAATGAAACTATTCTTGCTTGACGCTTATGCGCTCATATACAGGTCTTATTATGCGTTTATTAAAAACCCCAGAGTAAACTCAAAAGGGCTGAATACATCCGCTATATTTGGTTTTGTAAATACTTTAGAGGAATTATTACGAAAGGAAAATCCTACCCATATAGCAGTAGCATTCGATCCGCCGGGAGGAACTTTCCGTCATGAGGCATACGAACATTATAAAGCTCAGCGTGAAGAAACGCCCGAAGATATAAGAAAGGCAGTACCGATTATCAAGAGTATAATAGAGGCATACAATATAAAAATAGTCGAAATACCCGGTTATGAAGCTGATGATGTAATAGGAACACTTGCAAAATTGGCTGAGAAAGAATCATTTGACGTTTATATGATGACTCCCGATAAAGATTATGGTCAATTGACCAGCGATCATATATATATTTATAAGCCTAAGTTTATTGGATCGGGTTTTGATGTATTGGATGCAAAAGCGGTGATGGAAAAATACGAACTTTCCTATCCTTGCCAAATGATAGATTTACTGGGATTAATGGGCGACGCTTCGGATAATATACCGGGTTGTCCCGGAGTAGGACCAAAAACAGCCCAAAAACTTTTGCAGGAATATGGAAGTATAGAAAACCTATTGGAAAATACATCCAGCATAAAAGGAGCATTAAAAGAAAAATTAGAAAGTAATAAAGAACAAATAATTTTTTCAAAATTTCTGGCAACTATAAAAATTGATGTTCCGATCGAATTTAATATTTCCGATTTTGAAAGAAAAGAAATGGATGCTGAAAAAATACAATCCATTTTTGAAGAATTAGAATTTCGGACATTGATTAACCGGGTGTTAAAAATTGAAAGCTCATCCCCTACCCGACCATTATCTTCAAGTCCAATTCAAGGCAATTTGTTTGAAGAATTTGCGGACAATAGCTCAAATGAAAATAAATATTCAAATCTCAGAGAGTTAAAAGACGTGCCACATGAGTATTATTTGATTGATAATGAAGAAGAAATAAAGGATTTGGCGGCTAAAATTTGTAATCAGGAATTTTGCTCTTTTGACACCGAAACGACGGGAGTAGATCCAATTTCGAGTGAAATAGTCGGAATGTCATTTGCTTTTAAAGAAGGAGAAGCTTATTACGTGCCTGTAGAGTCAAATTTTGAAAATGCCAAAAAAAGAATTGAACTATTTAACATTTTCTTTGAAAATGAAAAAATTTTAAAAATCGGGCAAAATATAAAATATGATATTACAGTCTTAAAAAAATATGGTATTGAAATAAAAGGAAAATTATTTGATACGATGATTGCCCATTATCTCCTAAATCCGGAGTTGAGACATAATATGGACTATTTGGCAGAAACTTATATTGAATATCTAACAATCCATATTGAAG
>CALYRA010000039.1 GCA_945292135.1 uncultured Dysgonomonas sp. | reverse complement strand
ATTTTCTCCATCGTCTCCAAAATTCCAGATTGTATAAGATATATTATTTGCTTTTCCACTTTTTTTTATTTCAATGGTAAATTCTTGTTCCGTATTCATACAAAAGACATTATTTCCATCTAAATTCAAGGAAAACCATGTGGAAGCAAAGCTTGGAAGCCCTATCCAAACACCACTTGTCAGAAAATTTGAAAATTTTCGGATTTCGGATGAAGCTCCTTTCTCCGGCTCCATAATAACATATAAATTTCTGTAGCGAAATTCTATTCCATATATCCGTCCATCTGCTGCGATTTGAATATTTGCCAAAGGACAATTAAGATCTGTCATAAATAAAGAGGTATTACGGAGATTATTCCATGTGATATGATAACCTTTTCTAGCATCCGGATCTCCCACAAATATTTGCTCTCCGGAATAAGAAAATTCGACGCCATAATTGTGTGTCGTAATACTTACCGGTCGACATTTCAAACCTGACGCTTCTCCCGTATTAGGATTAAACTCCCCCGAAAGCATATAAGAAGTACGATACAAAGGAGAAACAAACCGGGTAGCATCCGAAGAGAACTTTAAATATCCGGGTTCAGCATTATCACCCGTATCGAGATCAATCGAATACTGTTTTGGTATTTCGGAAAATCCCAATGCCGTCACTTCCCATACGTAAATCGTAAGTTTTCTGGTAGAATTATTAAATTGTCTATGTATCACCCAATACTCATCCGTATTAGGTTTTCGCACGGAAGCGATATTTTCATCGGTAGGCATATTTAACAGCGGTATATTCTTTTCTATCACGTCACCTAAACCTCCATCGGCTGTCATGTCAACGATAGAATAGTTGATCCCATCCTTTTGATTCGTTTCTAGTGCCGATGTTGTTACTATATAATACTTGGAATTATTTCCCGGCATTGGAATAACAATACCGGATTGCGTAGCTGAACTATTCCCCTTCAAGCCAGACCCGTTTGGCATTTGTTTATTATTTTTATTATAGACTTTTACTCCATCCGAAGACATCATTAAATTTCCATTTGCATCCGCGAGCGTAAAACAACCTTCACCCGTATTTACCGGACCCCAAATAGCTTTGGGCATATTATCTGTCCACAAACCGGAATCATCTTTAATAGTTTGTAACTTCGAAAAATCAAGTCCCGCATTATAGCCAAAGTACCAATAGTTAGTTTCTTTTTGCCCGAAACAATAAACAGCGGAAAATAAAATTAACAGTAAAATTGAGGTAGTCCTTTTCATAAGTTATGTATTTAAATAGGTATATTTTTTATTAAAAAGATAGAGGTAATCAGCTTTTAGCATACATTCAGTTTGCTAAAAGTTATGGATATTAAAGTCTAAAAATCAATTAAACGGCTCCATGAGTAAAGTCGCAATCACTTCATTAAATGAATATTAGGATTAGCAGGTAGAACACATAAATAAATTTAAACACTCATTGTCAATGTTTTCAAAACTTGTCTTTATCACGAACGATCATCTTATACGATTATGGTATTTTGACCATAAGAATTTAAGAAAATATAATTTCACATATTTGTTTCTTTTTGACCTAAACAATAAACAGAGAAAGATAATATTAGCTCTAAAATTGATAGGTTGCTATTTATTAATTAGTTACGTTAAATAAGTACGTCTATTATTTCGGGGATAAAGATAACATAAATTTTAGTATATCATTATAATATTTTACAAAGGTTAAAAGCCATAAAGTATGACGTCAATTGTCCGAACCTTTACGCAGACAGACAATTGATTCATTTAATGAATATTACGACTAAAAGGAAGATTAGCGGAATTAATTTAGAGATACATTGTTTGCGTTTTCAAAAACTTGCCTTTAGCATTATATGACCTTACGGTTATAAAACATTCTCAAGTAACGGGTTGGGAGAATTTAAGATCAGCGTTATAATTGAAACAAAACCACTCATAAGTTATTTAATGTTAAAAAGGTATTTTTTTATTCCAAATATAAACGCAACGTGACTCTTAGTATTTACGGCGAAATACTAAGAGTTAAGGATATTAAAGCATGAGGTCAATTATTCGGCTCTATACACAGAAATGCTATTCACTCCATTCAAATGAATATTAGGATTAAGAGGCAATACGCAAGGTCTAACCTCGATACCCATAGTTTGCGTTTCCAGAAGTTTATCTTTATCATCATAAGATCGTACGGTTATCGTATATTTTCCCGGGCAAGTATAGGTATATTTATGAGCCTGTTTATTATCCGGCGTAAAGTCGTAATCTTTAATAATACAGTTTTCCTTATCGTCTCCAAAATTCCAGATAGTATAAGATAAATTGTCAGCGTTTGCGTCTTTTTTTATTTCAAAAGTAAATTCATGTTCCATATTCATACAAAAGGTCGCGCAAAAAACATTATCTTCATTAGAATTTGGGGCAAACCATGTGGAAGCAAAAGTTGGAAGTCCGAAACCAACCCTCTTTGTCAGAAAATTTGAAAATTTACGAATATCAGATAAAGCCCCTTTTTCCGGCTCCATAATAACATATAAATTTCTAGTATCCTTTTCGATCCCATATATCCTTCCATCTGAGGCGATTTGAATATTTGTCAACGGAAAATTAATATCTGTCACATTGAGGGGCGTATTACGAAGATTATCCCATGTGATATGATAACCTTTTTTATTATTCGAATCCGTTAAGAATATTTGTTCGCCCGAAAAAGAAAATTCCACGCTATAAGCATTTGATGATGAAGAAGGAGACCACGCTTGTCGGCATCGTATATCATTTACTTCTCCCGTATTAGGATTAAAGACTCCCGAAAGGACGAAATTATTAGAGCCTAAAGGAGATACAAAACGAGTCGCATCCGAAGAGAACTTTAAATATCCAAATTGAACAGACGTAAGAATATTGACATGAATCGAATACTTTTTTGGTATTGCCGAAAATCCCGATGACGTCAACTCCCACACATAAACAGTCAGTTTTTGGGTAGAATTATTATACTCTCCATGTATCAGCCAATAATCATCAGTATCAGGTTTTCGGACTGAAGCGATATTTTCATCTGTAGACACATTGTATAGAGGTTTATTTTTTTCTATCACATCGCCTAAACCTCCATCGGCAGTCATATCAACGATAGAATAGTTAATCCCATCCTGTGGATTTTTCGCTTTTGACCCAACCGTTACTAAATAATATTTGAAATCGTTTCCCGGCATTGGAATGATAATACCGGATTGCGTAGCTAAGCTACTCCCTTTCAAACCTGACCCATTTGGCATTCGTTTATTATTTTTGTTATACACCTTCGCTCCATCCGAAGACATCAATAAATCACCATTCGCATCCGCCAGCGAAAAGCAACCATAACTGGACTTTATAGGACCCGATAGAGCGACAGGCATATCATTTGTCCAAGAATCGGAATCGTCCCTGATACTTTGTAACTTCGAAAAATTAAGTCCCGCATTATGGCCAAAGAACCAATAGTTAGTTTCTTTTTGCCCGAAACAATAAACAGCGGAAAATAAAATTAGCAATAAGATCGATATAGTTCTTTTCATGAGTCATTTATGTTAAATAGGTATCTTTCAAATCTTGGGGGCAAAAGTAATACAACTTTTAGTATATATTAGTATAATTTACAAAAAGTTAAAAATATTAAAATACTAAATCAATTATCAAACCCGATACGCAGTAAAAGCAATCGCGCCGTCGGAATAATATTTAGTGATAAACAGGCAACCGGCAAGCTCTGACCTCAACTATCATAGACTGCAATTTCGAAATAACCTTTCTTGATCGACCAATACAATTACGATTATTTTTGTACTAAATATCAAACCTCGGAAAGTAAAACACGCGACAAAACCAATAACCTGTCTCACAGACAGGTAACTTAAATCAGCGACCTTTAATTAAGGAATTTCCTACCGCAATTATATTTTTTTAAAATTAAAACTTATCGTCCGTTATTTATTATTTATTATTTATCAATTATATACTACCTTTGTGCTGAATTAAATTTAGATATTTTGCGTTATGAATATGATTAAAGGGATTTTCATTATCCTTTTATTCTATTTTGTCGGACAATTAATCAGTTATCTTATAAGTGGTTTTGTCCCCGGTAGTATAATAGGAATGCTTTTATTATTTTTGTGTCTCCATCTCAAGTTTATCCGCTCCGACAACGTCAGCACCGTAGCCGATGCGTTTACCAAAAACATGGCGGTCTTCTTTATACCGGCAGGCGTCGGATTAATGGGGTCTTTCGGATTACTTAGCAAATTTTGGTATTCAATTCTTATCGTTTGTTCAGTAAGTACAGCGTTGGTTATTATCGTAGTTGCGCTTATTCAACAATATATGGAAAATCACCGAACAAATCATAAAAAAAGATGAAAGCGTTATTTGAATCGACAGAATTTATATTAATCCTTATATTCGGGACTTATTTATTAGGACAATGGATATTCAAGAAAACAAGAATACCCATATTCCATCCGCTTATAATAGCGATAGCAATTATTATAACATTCTTGAAAATAGCGGATATAGATTACGACACGTTCGAGCGAGGCAGTCAACTGGTCAATTTCATGTTAGGACCATCCATTGTCGCTTTAGGATATATCCTTTACCAGCAAATGGATTACCTCAAAGGGAATGTTACCTCCATTTTGCTTTCCATATTTATGGGAAGCGTCGTCGGGATAACAAGCGTCATATTATTGGCGCGATTGACAGGAGCGGACGAAATATTGGTTCATAGCCTTGAACCCAAATCCGTTACGACAGCCATCGCCATAAGCATCGCCGAACAATCGGGCGGTAACGTATCCCTGACAGCCGTTATCGTCGTATTTTGCGGAATATTGGGCAGTATAATCGGACCACCTATCCTCAAACTGATCGGAATCAAAAGCAGCGTGGCTAAAGGTTTGGCAATGGGCGCCTCCGCTCATAGCGTAGGTACGGCTAAAGCTATGGAAATGGGAATGATAGAAGGCGCGCTTAGCGGATTAGCCATTGGTTTGATGGGAGTCATGACCGCTTTGCTTATACCAATTATTCATCGGATACTGGCTTGGTAGACACCTTTCAGACTCGTCGGGCAATGCCTTTCCGTATTAATCGCTATTACATTTGTCACGACTGATTGAGACAAATATTGACGATTATAATTAAAAGATTATTAATAAGCGCATTAACGCCCTATACAATGAATGTTTTGTCAGAAAGCAGGGTTGTAAATCGGACTTAGGCGTATATATAAAATTAGGGTATAACATTGAAATGTCATACCCTAAACGCTAAATACAAAATTGAACTGAAAAGAATTGTATTTAGTTTCTCTTAAAAACAGGAATTATCGGTGATATGCTGCAATTTTAACGGCATAACGCTGAGAATCGCCTGATCTTATACTTAAAGATAAATTATCAAATTTGTCTGAGATTGAAAATACACCCAACAAAAGAAAGTTTTATCTCTATTTTTATTATTTATTCTAAAATCCTCAAAATGATTTAAAACACAACGATCCGGTTAAGTAGTTACATGACCATTCATTGAATGGGGAATCGCTGTAATCTACTTATAATTGCAATTTCAATTCATTTCAAAGATCATATTTACTCTCACTCTTCATAAAACATGAAGCAGTTTACTACTCTACATGTTCAGAAGAAAAATAATCAAACACTTTATAACAGGCACAAATATATCATTTTTTTGCATTAACAATTGATTCATTTGACCCTTCAAGGCGTTAAAATTAATATTAATTTTTGAAATGAAAACAAATATTTAAAAAAAAATTACAAAAAAAATTTAACTATCTGATTAACCGTCGGTTTGCAAATCAAAAAAAAAGCATTTCGGCGAATATAAAAAGTGATATCGCAAAAATTAGTATAAGACCAACCGCTTTGTTACCTTTGCTCTTTCTAAAGAAAAAAAGCATGGCATCATATCTACAAGTAGAAAATCTTACAAAAAGTTTTGGCGAACTAACCCTATTCAAAAATATATCTTTCGGTATCGAAGAAGGACAGCGAATCGGATTAATAGCACAAAATGGTTCAGGTAAAACGACTTTACTTAATATACTGGCAGGCAAAGAATCCTATGATAACGGCAATATAACCTTTCGCCGCGATTTGAAGGTCGCATATCTCGAACAAGACCCACAATATCCCGCCGATCTGACCGTAATACAAGCCTGCTTCTACGCAGGCAACGAAATAACGGATTTAATCGCAGAATACGAACGAATTATAAATCAGGCGGATCAAAGCAATTTAGACGATGTCCTGCAACGAATGGATATGCTTCAAGCTTGGGATTACGAATATAGGGCAAAACAAATACTCGCCCAATTAAAAATCACGAATCTCGAACAAAAAATATCCGAACTCTCCGGCGGACAATTAAAACGAATCGCCTTAGCCAATGTCCTGATTACCGAACCCGAACTTATCATATTGGATGAGCCGACCAACCATCTCGATTTGGATATGGTAGAATGGCTTGAAGGCTATTTGCAACGATCCCGCCTCAGTCTGTTGATGGTAACCCATGACCGATACTTCCTCGACAGAGTATGTTCCGAAATTATAGAAATCGACCAAAAACAAATCTTCCAATACAAAGGCAATTACACCTATTATCTCGAAAAAAGAGAAGAAAGAATCAGCGCTCAAAACTCCGAAATAGACAGAGCCAATAACCTGTTAAGAAAAGAATTGGACTGGATGCGACGCCAACCCCAAGCCCGGGCGACAAAGGCGAAATCAAGAATAGACGCTTTTTACGAATTAGAGAAAAAAGCCAAACAAACATTCGGTCAGGGCAATGTAAAATTGGAAATGAAAGGATCATATATCGGAAATAAGATATTTGAAGCCAAGCATATATACAAATCGTTCGGGAATATAAAAATATTGGAAGACTTCAACTATACCTTTTCCCGTTACGAGAAATTAGGAATAGTAGGAAATAACGGAACAGGCAAATCAACCTTTATCAAACTATTAATAGGCGAAGCCACGCCGGACAAAGGCGTTTTTGACATCGGACAAACCGTCAGATTCGGATATTACAGTCAGGACGGGTTACAATTTGACGAGCAGATGAAAGTAATCGACGTGATACAAAATATAGCCGAAGTTATCGACCTTGGAAACGGCAACAAATTAACCGCGTCGCAATTTTTACAACACTTCCTTTTTCCGCCCGAAAAACAACACAATTACGTTTATAAACTATCGGGAGGAGAAAAACGCCGCCTATACCTGTGTACAGTATTGATTCAGAATCCCAATTTTCTGGTGTTGGACGAACCCACCAATGACCTTGACATTGTGACGCTGAACGTGTTGGAAGAATACCTGCAACAATTCAAAGGCTGCGTTATCATAGTATCGCACGACCGCTACTTTATGGACAAAGTTGTAGACCATTTGTTAGCCTTCAGAGGAAACGCCGATATAAAAGATTTTCCCGGAAATTACACCCAATACAGAGAT
>CALYRA010000038.1 GCA_945292135.1 uncultured Dysgonomonas sp. | reverse complement strand
TTGTTTTGGATACGAAGGTATTCCGCATAGGTGGATTCGCCAAGATATGGGCAACTATTATGCTGCCGCGACTTATGGGATAAGCGTTTTTGACAATACATATCTTCTATATTTCAACACAATGCGGCAGGACACTTGTCCTGTTATCACAAAGGCTGAACCTATAAATCCAAATGATTTTACATTCATAAATATGCTTACGTTAAACCTTAGCGGAAAAGATTACGGATTTATAAATGGCGAACCTTTTTCATATGAACGAACATTGGTTGGAAGCATCCCCGCAGGTCGTAAATCCTTCATCATGAAAGGCGACTTGCCAGATCCCGGCTTATTCCTTGGAAAAAGCATTTCAGATGCGATTCTTGAAAAGGGAATTATAACAAAAAGTCTCGAAACTTCACGCAAATATTATTTAAATGACAGATACAAAAAAGAAAAGACATCTTTTGATGGCGAGGTATTTTATACACATGAATCTTTTCCTTTAAGCGACATAGCTAAGAACATTAATCACCGCAGTAATAATCATTACGCCCAATATCTTCTGCAAACTCTTGGGCGAAAGCGTAACAGCGATATATATTCCTCTTCAACAGAAGAAGGCATAACATTTATCAAGAATTATTGGCAAAAACAAGGATTGGATACAAAAGCCTTATTTATGTATGATGGTTGCGGGTTAGCCCCATCCAATGCTGTAAGTCCGGAGTTTTTGTGTGATTTACTGATATATATGCAGACAAAGAGCAAAAACAGCAAAGAATTCCTGAATACTTTACCTCAAGCCGGTAAAGACGGAACTGTACGAAATCTATTGAGAGGAACCAGACTGGTAGGAAAAATATACGCAAAAAGCGGCAGTATAGCTAATGTACGCTGTTTTGCAGGATATTATATCAACGGTGAAAAAAAATACGCTTTTACAATTATGGTTAATAATTTCAATTGCACAAGCGCTCAGGCTACAAAATCAATAGAAAAACTAATGTTGGGAATATTTTAATGAATAGATTACTCTTTATCCGCCGGATTGGCAATGACAATACGTCCACTTGTGAAGCCGTCTATCAATAATTTTTGGTCTTCAATGGTAGTTAGCAATTTCGAATTCTGTTTCTTTATAAATTTATTTTCTTCTATCACGCGGTCAATCAAAATTTTATAACCTTCGACATCCAAACTTTTGTATTGATTTTCATCATTTTCGCTGACAATCATAAGATCTTCATTTGTCGGATACAAATATTCGTTACTTGCCATAGACCCTGTCAATATCCAAATAACATCAATTTTATAAATCAAATAAGATTTGGAAAGAATATCTGTTCCAACACCCATTCTGCCACTCAGAATTTCTGAAAACGTATTTTGCTTCAAACCCAAACTATCTGCCACTTCCTTCTTGCTAAGATGTGGATGCCCATCCAAAAAATCATTAATAGATTTTATAAAACGTTTATTGATAGCTTTTTTCGAAATGTCCATATATTCTTATTCAAAATTTCTGATTTTTTGTTGCGTAATTCAGAAATTATGTATTACTTTGTATTGTGAAAATGCACAATGCCTCCAAAGTTATAAATATTTTTTTTAACTCGAACTGTTATGCTTAAAACTGTAACTATAAAAAAAACGTCATTACCGAACTTTCTTCCCCATGGATGGAAAACAGAAGTTGCCAAAACATTAGGAATTCACCGAAACACCGTAAAAAATGCTTTAGATGCCGGAAGAGGCGAAACCTATGAAAAAATCAAAAGAATAGCAATTATAAAATGGGGAGAAGCAAAATAATATTATTTACAAACGATATCCAATTCCTAAATCATTTATAGCTTCTCTCCGTTTGTTATGCTGTAACAATATACTCATGTCATGAAATCTATTTAGCAAATAAAAATCAGGTTGTATTTGATTAAAAATTAAAACATGTAGTTTAAAATACTTATTTCAATATTTTATATAAATCATTACAAATTAACACATTACATTTAACAATTGAATATAAATGGATGGCATTTGATACCTGTGTTGATTTCGGAAATTTCTAACAAAATTTGAATTATGGATTAATAAACATCTACACGAAATGTAAAACTGATTTTTATTGAAAACTATATAGTTAAAATTATTCTATCAACAAATCCAATTGTCTCTAATCATTCAACATTGCATATAACATTAATTATATGTAATGTTGAATGTAAGTATTTGCCGATGCAAAATGATTCTTGCAATCAACATTGGTTTTAAATTGATGAAAAGCTATGACCTGAAATATTGCATTTCCACTCTATATAGGTCTTTCATCACTTCTTATATTGTAGGAATACCGAAGACATAGATTGATTGTTCACAAACCTATACTAATTAAAGAAGAAATATCTTAGAAAAAATATAATATTTATCTTTCCGAATCTATCTTAATATCTTTCTTTTCTAAACGTTTTATCCTTGCGTCTTCTTTCTCATACGCCTCAACGATACGTTGAACAAGCTTATGACGAACAATATCACTTTTGACGAACTCTACATATCCTACTCCTTCTACGCCTTTCAATATTCGCATAGCATGTTTTAATCCCGACATTTGCGATGGCGGAAGGTCTATTTGAGTAATATCACCTGTTACTATCATCTTAGCATTCATACCCAGACGGGTAAGAAACATCTTGATTTGATGAGTAGTTGTATTTTGAGCTTCGTCTAATATTATAATGGCATCATTCAATGTCCGCCCGCGCATAAATGCGAGAGGCGCTATTTGTATAGTTTTGTTTTCAATATAGTCCTTCAGTTTACCGACAGGAATCATATCTTCCAAAGCATCATAAAGAGGCTGCAAATAAGGATCTATCTTGTCTTTCATATCACCGGGGAGAAATCCCAGCTTCTCTCCCGCCTCAACGGCTGGACGACTCAAGATAATTTTACGCACTTCTTTATTTTTAAGAGCTTTCACAGCCAAAGCGATTGCCGTATAAGTCTTTCCAGACCCTGCAGGACCTAAGGCAAATAATAGGTCATTCTTACTATATGAATCTACCAACAATTGTTGATTTGGTGTTCTGGCAAATATGGGTTTACCATTTATGCCATATATGATAAGGTTTTCTTGGCTCACTACATTTGGCATTTTGCCTTTTACAATATCAATAATTGCTTCCTCATTTAGCGAGTTACGTTGCAAACAATAATTCTCCAATTCTCTGATTTTTTCTTCAAAAAAAGGAACTTCTTCCGTATTGCCGGTAACCTTTATTACGTTACCACGCGCAACAATTCGAAGTTTCGGAAAAAGAGTTTTGATTAGTTGCAGATTAGAATTATTTATGCCAAAAAAGATTACGGGTTCTATGTTCTCTAAAATTATTACTTGCTCTATCATCAATAAAATTTATCAGTCATTTAAAATATCTATATGCATCTATTTGTCGGGTACAAAAAAATAAACAATTCTATAAATTTTAAGTTTTCAAAGATAAGCAATTATTTATATTAATCCTTTTTGATTTTATATAATCTTTATTAAGCTATTTGGCAAACTTAGGGGTTAAACTATTGATAGGTAAGCTTGTTTTAAAATTATAGACAGACAGACATAAAGTATAGGAATCAAAAAATTTAAACATTTAAAGTTATGAAAAAGTATTTATTGGTATTATTTACCATATCAACCTCGCTATTTCTATTTTCTTGCGAAAAGCAAGAAATCAGCTACAAGCCTTTCGTAGTAAGTATCAATGGTAAAGACTTAACGTATTACGTTAAAACATCGCATTATTATGCCGACAAAGAGTTAGGATTCGGGGATATGCAAATAATGGGCGAAAATTCGGAGTATGGAGAATTCTCCCACTGTGTTATAAACATAGAATATAAATTACAAGGCAACGGAGAATATGTAATGACAGATTTAGCTACATTGAACAAAGAATTAGATGCGCATAGTACTAATAAATATGTTCATGTTCACGTCAATCTTGGAGTAGGTTTTAAAGACAATATAGTTAAATACAGATTTACGAGTAAGTCGGGTTATTCGATAGTCGTACATGAAAATAAAGGGTATTACGATTTCAATTTTTCCGAACCTGTGCTACTAACTAAAATTAGCTATCTTGGTACTCCTCCCAAAAATGCTCCTTTCAATATCAACTTAAAAGTATCCAGAGTAAATCTTTAACAAAATGCATACTAAGAAACTTATTTAAAAGGAAGGATTCATAGTTAAATGTTTCCTTTTTCTTTTATAAGAGCAAACACACAACCATTTCTACCAATAATTTCTTATATTTGTGACTCTAAAAATTTAAACCTAATAATGAATCTTCCGTGGCAAAAAAAGGTATAGCAGAAACTCCTATGATGAAACAATATTTTGCGATAAAGGAAAAGCATCCTGACGCAATATTGTTGTTTCGTGTAGGGGATTTTTATGAAACTTTTTCGGATGACGCCATTGCTGCGTCAGAAATATTAGGCATTACTTTGACCCGGAGAGCAAACGGGACAGCTCAATTTGTCGAATTGGCGGGATTTCCTCATCATGCGCTTGACACTTACCTTCCCAAGTTAGTAAGAGCCGGAAAAAGGGTTGCGATCTGCGATCAGTTAGAGGATCCGAAACTAACAAAGACAATCGTCAAAAGAGGCATTACAGAATTGGTAACGCCGGGAGTTTCAATAAATGATAATATATTAAATCATAAAGAAAACAACTTTCTTTGCGCCATTCATTTCGCTAAAAAAAATTGCGGCGTTTCTTTTCTTGATATATCCACAGGCGAATTTTTAGTAGCAGAAGGAAAGAAAGAATACATTGACAAACTATTAGCAAACTTTTCGCCCAAAGAAGTATTAGTAGAACGAGGCAAAAAAAAAGAACTTAAAGAAGACTTTAGCTCACGTTTTTTTATTTTCGAACTTGATGACTGGATATTTACGGACGACTGTGCAAGAGACAGATTGACAAAACACTTTGAGACTAAAAATTTAAAGGGTTTCGGAATCGAAAACATGAATGAAGCTGTCATTGCGGCAGGAACTATCCTGCATTATCTTGACATTACACAGCACACCCAAATTAAGCACATCACGACATTATCCCGAATAGAAGAAGAAAAATATGTCCGCTTAGATAAATACACCCTTCGCAGCCTTGAAATCATCACTTCAATGAATGAAGGAGGAAAAAGCCTTCTTGATGTTCTGGACAAGACTGTATCTCCGATGGGAGCCCGCATGCTTCGCCGTTGGTTAGTATTTCCCCTAAAGGATATCAAACAAATAGAAAAAAGACTTTCGGTAGTTGAATATTTCTTCAAAGATACTGAACTAAAAAATTTGCTTGAAGAACAATTGTCCCTTATCGGAGACTTAGAACGCATTATTTCCAAAGTCGCAACAAATCGCATCAATCCTCGTGAAGTTATACAATTAAAAATAGCGCTAAAAGCGATTGAACCTATTCGAAATGCGTTCTTGACATCGAACGAGGCTAGTTTAAAAGAAATTGGAGAAAGGTTGAATCCATGTCCCGTAATTTTTGAACGTATCGAAAAAGAATTGCAACCCGATCCTCCGACTCAAATAAATAAGGGAAATGTCATCAACAGTGGAGTCAATGAAGAACTAGACCAATTACGCAAAATATCCTACTCAGGTAAAGATTACCTGATGCAAATACAACAACGTGAAATAGAATCGACAGGAATCAGTTCTTTAAAAATCAGCTTCAATAATGTTTTCGGTTATTATATCGAAGTACGCAATACGCACAAAGATAAAGTACCTGAAGGATGGATACGAAAACAAACGTTAGTAAATGCCGAACGTTATATAACCCAAGAATTAAAAGAATACGAAGAAAAAATATTAGGAGCGGAAGAGAAAATATTGTCTCTCGAAACAAATATATACAATGAACTTGTTATCAGTCTGTTGGACTATACAAGCGTAATTCAGCAAAATGCGAACCTTATCGCTCAGATTGACTGCTTACTTTCCTATGCAAAAGTAGCTAAGGAAAATAAATACATCCGTCCGGTGATAGATGAAACAGATATGCTGGACATCAAAAGCGGTCGTCATCCGGTCATTGAAAAACAATTGCCACCGGGAGAGACTTATATTGCCAATGATGTTAAACTCGACAGCAAAACGCAACAAATTATCATTATCACAGGGCCTAATATGGCAGGTAAATCCGCCTTATTGCGTCAAACAGCACTTATAACACTTATGGCTCAGGCAGGGAGTTTTGTGCCCGCAGAGTCTGCACAGATAGGATTGGTAGATAAAATATTTACGCGCGTAGGAGCGTCGGATAATATCTCGTTGGGTGAATCAACATTCATGGTAGAAATGAATGAAGCATCAGATATTCTGAACAATCTTTCGTCTCGTAGTCTTGTTTTATTCGATGAGTTAGGACGCGGAACAAGTACCTATGATGGAATATCAATCGCATGGGCAATCGTTGAATATATACACGAACATCCAAAAGCTAAAGCTAAAACATTATTCGCAACACACTACCACGAACTCAATGAAATGGAGAAATCTTTTAAACGTATAAAAAATTTCAATGTTTCGGTAAAAGAAATCGACAATAAAGTTATATTTTTACGCAAATTGGTTCCCGGTGGAAGCGAGCATAGTTTTGGTATTCACGTAGCTAAAATGGCGGGTATGCCTCAAAGCATCGCGAAACGCGCACATTCTATACTCAAACAATTGGAAAGCGACAATCGCAAACAGGATATTTCAAAACCAATATCAGATATAACCGAAAACAGAGAAGGTTATCAGTTGAGCTTTTTTCAATTGGACGATCCGATTTTAAGTCAAGTCAGGGACGAGATAAAAACATTAGACGTAAACAACCTTACACCGGTGGAAGCTTTAAACAAATTGAACGACATAAAGAAAATAGTATCAGGAAAATAAAAGATCCGATATAAGACAGCTACAATGATCAGAAAAAAGATATTGGTTACCGGCGGAGCCGGATTTATAGGTTCTCATCTGTGCGAAAGACTTTTAAATGAAGGAAATGAGGTAATTTGTCTTGACAATTATTTTACGGGAGCAAAAGAAAATGTAATACATCTATTAAACAATCCTTATTTTGAATTAATTCGTCATGACGTAGTCCATCCTTTTCATGTAGATATAGATGAAATATATAACCTTGCATGCCCAGCATCTCCCGTGCATTACCAATACAACGCAATCAAAACGATAAAAACATCCGTAATGGGCGCGATTAATATGTTAGGATTGGCTAAACGGGTAAAGGCGAAAGTCCTGCAAGCTTCGACAAGCGAAGTATATGGAGATCCTCATGTTCATCCTCAACCCGAATCATATTGGGGAAACGTAAATCCAATTGGAATACGTTCGTGCTATGACGAAGGAAAACGTTGCGCTGAAACGCTATTTATGGATTATCATCGCCAAAACAATGTCAGGGTGAAAATCATCCGCATCTTTAATACATATGGGCCGAATATGAATCCGCATGATGGACGTGTAGTTTCCAATTTTATTATGCAAGCCTTAAAAGGA
>CALYRA010000037.1 GCA_945292135.1 uncultured Dysgonomonas sp. | reverse complement strand
TTGGTTTAACTTTATCTAATATGATGGCGGTATCCTGAATCTCATTTATAATTACATCTTTATCTTTAGATGCAATTGGAGCTTCGTCAATAGTTGATTTACATACAGATGTTGAGAAAATACCTTCCATCTCTTTTTCAAAATCAGCCATATCTAAAGTCTTGAAAGCTTGATTACGAGCTAATATTCGTCCCGCTCCGTGTGGGGCGGAACAGTTCCAATCGACATTACTTTTTCCTTCGCAAATTAATAATCCGTCTCGCATATTGAACGGAATAATCATTCGCTCTCCTTTATAAGCCCTGATTGCTCCTTTTCGGATAACCCAGTCTTGCGGATCAATAAAGTTATGCTTCGAATGTATCACATCTATTGCTTCTATATCACGTAACCCGACAAAGATAGAGTGAGCCATTGCTCGATGGTTAAATTCCGCATAAGTTTGAGCTATAACCATATCTATCAAATACTCATACATATCTTCCCCTTTCAATAGTAATTCTTTTTTACCAACACCGTATCGTTCGTTTAATTCTGATAATTTGATAGGGATGTCTGATGTCGGAATCGTGTTCTGAGTGATATACTTAAATTCATCGTGATACTCTTGCGGTCTGAATTTGGGAGCTACCATTTTATTTGCATGATAATTACACACTTTCAATCCGAAATTTCGCGAACCTGAATGAATAGTCAGATAATGAGAACCATCTTTTGCAGATTCTCCAATTTCGATAAAATGGTTTCCTCCCCCTAAAGAACCGACCGAATTATAAAACATTTTTTCTTTGGCGCCTATTTTTTTACACAGCTGTGAGATATATTCACGGTCAATAATCATTGTCGGTTTATTTTCCAAGAAACGGTTATTCCATTGAGCGATAAACTGATTTACATTGTCAGTAACAGTCTGCATATATTCTTCTATCCACCAATAATTGAAATCATTACCTTTTAGGATATTATGACCCATCGGCACAGCTTTTCGTATTTTCTTATCTATTTGTGGAAGTTCAGCCGTATCAAGTCGTCTATTTAACTTGAAACTTGTTACGGAACAACCTATATCGACACCAATATAGTTTGGATTGATCATTGTCGTCATTGGCATTGTAAAACCAATCACAATTCCTTTTCCGACATGAGTATCGGGCATGATACGAACTCGTACACCTTCTGATATTTCATTATTAAGTATATTTTGTACTAATTCGATAGCTCCTTCTTCAACTTCATCCAAGAATATCTTACAATCTTGATTATATTTTCCTTTTAATTCGATCATAGCTTTTTAGTTTTATTATTTTGATGAAACAAAGTAAAACAGAGAATACGCAGTGTTTTTGCGTAGATTGAATAATTATTAAATATTTTTTTTATTTTCTTTTACCTGTCGTGAAAATACCACTTTCAGAGTATGATTGTTTGCGTCGCTACAATGTACGATAACTTCTTCATCTAAGATATTGAGATATATTTTAAGTCAGGGTTGTTTGGTTATGGTAAAGAATCATATATAAGTTCGACAATCATCTGTTCTATTTATTCTTGGTCATTGATGTGGTTCCATAACGCATCCCGATTATGATAAAAATAATCAAGGAAATCAACGTTTTCGGACAATACCTTTAATAAATAATTTTCACTTATAATTATTTGTATAATAGTAACAATTAATGTTGTTGAGTATTTGTATCTGTGGTTATCAATAAATTTGAAATTTTCTATAATATTTCTACTTATACAATTCTTCTCGTATCTCTATTAACGCCTTCTCTGCTTTTTCTTTATCGGGGATATCTGGTAAGAATGATTTCGAATAGTATAATTCTATATTTTCCATCAACTTATCAGCCATAGCCAGTAAATCATCATAATCCATATTCCCGTCTTTTATATTGAGCAATTGTTCTCTGTTTGGACGTCTTACATTCAGTTTTCCGTCACGCAGGATTTCTTCCGCTACTTGTAACAAACGTATTGTGTGCATCATATTTTTCGAATCATAATTTTTTCCATGATTCAGATTTGTCTGATATCGGTTATCATTGCGTTCTTCTACCCAATCCCAATATTCCCTATATTCTTTGCAATAAAGCGAATATGCTTCCATATTCCAATATAAATAGGCGATAGCCTCTTGTCCTTTTGGGATGGAAGAAAGCGATACTTCGTTTGCCGTTTCTTTTATTGCGATACCGTGATAATCGTGTATATTTTCATTATCATAAAATAAGGCATATACCCCTTTAGCATGAGAGATAGAACTTAGTCCGCACTTTTCTTGAGCGTATCCATTTTTGTCAAGCCATTCTTTTACGGGTACAGATTGATAACTATCCATTATATAGCAAAAGTCCAATACAGTTTTGCGTTCTTTCTCCATCGGATTTACAACTTTCTTTTTATACCCTCTTGCCTTTCGTATCTGAGTTAGGGCATAACCGGCAAAAGTATCTTTGCATAATTTGGACAGGAACATATCTATATGAAACTTTTCCATTAATGGGTGCTTGTATAATATACATTCTTCAGGAGAAGCCAAAAATTCAATTAGATTTGGATTGTTTTTGCAGAGCAATTCTACAAAACGTCCTAATTCATAATAAACCTCATCATTGGTTTCGTTGCTTATTTGAGGTATATATTCCAATCCGTAAAATTGTTCTTTTGGAAGATAGAATACCCCTTTCAGGTCGGTGTCTGATAGTGGAGTATCGAGTCCGTACGCTTTACTGCCACTTATACATTCGAATAGCAATAACCCTTTGTCTCTTAAATCTTGTATAGTCATATTATTTTTCATTTCTTTAATCTGTTTCGGAAGCGCCCAAAACCATTATTGTATTATTCTTTTTATTAAACACAGTCCAATAAAACGTTCCCCACCATTCTTTTCCTGCATCAAAATAGTTCGACCAGTCATCAGACCATGAATATATGATAAGATCTTCTTTACTATATTCAGAAAGCATTATAAAGTTGTTTAGAAACATTTTGTATAATGATGTAAATTTCTTTGTTTTTATAGTATGATATTCAGATGTACCGTATTTTGCATCGATTTCCACTCGTATACCATAAGGTGGTTCTAAAAGCGCATATGCTAATATACATCCTCGATAGTCTTTAATATTCACTGGTTGATTTTGAAAGTCAAAACCAACAAATTTTTCAAATGAGATTAGTTCTCCTGTTGGTTCATTGAAAATATTTAACCTAAAACGTTTTTCAAAATTGAACTTAGGGTATTTAGCCAATAGGTCATCTTTTTTTTGCCAACCAATTTTCCTCTATTCTTTGACCAAATATTTTCAGACCTTCTACTGCTGCGAATTGAGATAAAAGATATACATCGCTAATAATGCCATCAATAGTGAATGATACCATGTCTAATTCTGCATGTATATTAGACAATTTACTTTTAGCTGCGCTTTGCTGCCATGTATATGATTCTGTTAGTTGTATCATATTAATATTGTTTTTCTGAAAAACAGATCAGCCTCTTTTATATCAAAAGTTTTTCGCTTTATCATTTGTGAGGCTTCCATGCAATAGTCGAAAGTCTTATCTATCCACATTTTTATGTCCTGATCTAATTTTATTAGGAAACCTTCGTCTGCTGTTGATTTGAATTCTATCAAAGATATTATTTTTTCGCGCAAATCGTCGGATAATATATCCATCAAAGGGAATATGCTCATTGGCGGTATAGTGTTTCGCTCAACGCACCACAAAGCGGCTAATAAGGGACGAAGTACATAAAATAGTCTCTTTATTTTTATCTTTTCACCTTGCATTGTTTGTATTGCTCCTTGCGCCACGCCTATATAATGATGTATATTACTTCTGGGGCAAAAATAGCTTTGACAAAGTTTCCATAATTCCATTTTGAATGTTTTATCCTCTTTGTATATTACAGGTGATTGCAACCACTCGAAAGGCGTTGTGTTCGATCTGGTTATCAGTTGCAATACTTTCGATATATCCCAACCGTATATATCTAACTCGTCGTTTATTGGGAAAGACAGATGGTCTTTCTTAGGTTGTACTGTTATATAATCTTCTGTTTTTCTTAAATATATGAATCGTACGTCGTAATCACTATCGGGGGATGGAAAACCCCATGCGCGACTTCCCGATTCACAAGAATAAAGTATCTTTATCTGATACTCTTTTTCTATCTCTGTAAGTTTTTTCTTTATGATAGCTTTCATTTTATCGTTCTATAATGTTTTATTAATTGATCTGTAACTTGCCATGAAAAATCTCGGGTTAAAAAAGATATTAACGTTATCGGTTTCTTTTCCAAAGCAGCTGCATACATTTTATGATGTCCATCAAGCATATAATTCGCAAAACACCAATGTCCTGTAATGCCATCTGCCGGTTCGTCAATATAGATCATTGACGTTTTGGCATCTACTACGCTTAGACTTATAGCTGTAGGTTTTATTCCCTTCCTGATTTTTTCACGATAATAATTTACTCGTTCCATATTTAATTGTTCAGGTTGATAAAGTGGAATATAAAACTCGTATAGTTTTTCATTATCTGTTATCTTACTATCAATACCTCTATAATATGCCGCTCCGATAGAATCGGTTTCTTCATCTGCATCATACCACAATTTTGATTGATCTTCTTTGAAATAGTCTCCTTTATCATTAAATCTTGTAATGTGTGGATTTATCTCTAATAGAAGAGCGTCATACTCACAATAGTTTTTATCTTCAGGTTTTGTTGCCGGTAATATTTTGGATAAGATATCTAATGTATGAATGTCAAGAGATTTGACGCCTTTATTTAAGTTCTCTTTTAATTCGTCTATGGCATAGCTTCCCTGAATATCATTTTTTAGTTGTCTAAAAAAGAAGGCGCATGTTCCGCAAATATTTCCTATATGAAAAAGTTTTTCGCCATCGAGTGTGATAAATCTATCCCAAACTTTCCAAGCGCCTCCGCTTCCTCCTGTTGTTGTAAATCCTAACCTTGACTCAGATTTTTCTAATTGTAATCTTTTATTATCTAGTATCATAATTCAATATTTTTCGATTAATAATTTTTTTCGTTTTAAACTGGTTTTTGATAATGCAAAGAAATTTACGCAATACGCGATTTTTTTGCGTAACTGAGATTATTTTTCATATTTTTGAAAAAATGATTCAATATGCCAAAATTTCTTTGTTGTCATTTATTATTATTTTTTTGTGCAAAATCTATTTTAATCGCGCAAACAAACGAAGATTTTACTTTATTCCCTCGATTTGCAATAATAGATGATGCTGATGGATATGCCAACGTCAGAGACAAGCATAAAAACATTATAGATAAAATTCATAGAAATGAAATATTTGTCTATTCATTTATGGATGAATCTATTGGTAAATATCAACCTATTGAATGGGATTTTAGCTCAAAAAATAATGCCATTAAAACAGGATATATACATGAATCAAGAATAAAATACCTGTATCAACTACCTCTTTTTGAAAGAACGATTACAGACAATACCGCAATTTTCGAAAGGGATAATATCAAAATAACAATTACTATTGGAGTATTTAATATAGACGACAAACGGATAAGAAAAGATCCAGAGTATGGCTATCCTCTTAAAATAGAAGGGTACGATGTTTGGGGGAGCGATTGTTTTTCTCGGGAATATCCTGAACGCAATACCGAAATTAAATCAATTAAATATACCATTAACGGCGTTACAAAACAATTTGAAAAAAAAGATATTTTAGGATATCTTTTTCCTTGCCTTAATAATTCTTTCGTATCTATTGGTAATGATGATACATTATATATTGCAATGAACAATGGTGATGGAGCAGGCTCATATAGTCTGCTTTGGATTTTAAAAAAAGATAAAATAATCAGGAAAATTACATACTTAGGATTTTAATATATTAACAATGCCAGCCAACCGTAATGCCTTAATACGATATAAAACGATAGATACCTGCTTACGCAACAAGTACAGACAATGGACGCTCGAAGACCTTATAGATGCCTGTTCCGATGCCCTTTATGAATATGAGGGAATAGACAAAGGTATCAGTAAGCGTACTGTGCAAATGGATATACAAATGATGCGTAGTGAGAAACTGGGATATAATGCCCCTATTGTGGTTTATGATAATAAGTATTATAAATACGAAGATGAAGATTACAGTATTACCAATACGCCATTATCGGAACAAGACCTGAAAACTATGTCGGAAGCCGTAGAATTATTGCGTCAGTTTAAAGGATTTTCTTATTTTGAAGAAATGGGCGATATCGTCAGCCGCCTCGAAGACCATGTAACTTCAGCGAAACAAAAAACACTGCCAGTAATAGATTTTGAAAAAAACGAAAGCCTTAAGGGGTTAAATTACCTTGACACGATCTACAATGCGATCGTTAATAAACAGGTTTTGAATATAAAATACCGTTCATTCAAAGCGCTTTCGGCGAGTAGCTTCATGTTTCATCCTTATCTGTTGAAAGAATATCGCAATCGTTGGTTTGTATTCGGAGCAAAAAAGGGAACTCTATTTAATCTCGCTTTGGATCGGATTCACGATATAACAATTGCCGAAAAAGAAAAATACAGAGAAAATAAAATATTTGATCCCGAAACATATTTCGACGACATAGTCGGGGTAACAAAAAACGTCGGGATGAAAACCGAAGTAGTACGTTTTTGGGTAGATAAGCAAAATGTACCCTATATACAAACTAAACCAATACATAAGAGTCAAATAATAGTCGAAGAAAACGAAGATGGCTCCAAAGTGTTCGAAATTAATGTAGTAATCAATCAAGAACTGCAGCGAGAATTTTTTTCTTTTGCCAATACTATCAGAATAATATCGCCTCAGTCATTAGTCGATTTTATGGCATGGAAATTCAGATTGGCTAATGAGAAATACCAAACTGATCTATAAAATAAAAGTCTGATAAAAAATCAAGTTTCAGTCAAACGAGGACATTAGCGTAAAACAGATTGTCGCTATTGCTTGTAATTCAGGCGGATTAACATTCGTTGGAAGCGTTCCGAAAGCAAATTACCAAAAAGATATATAAAAACTATGCAAAATGGCGGGATTGGACAATATCCAATCCGGATGTAATACGTATATTTGTCGCCAAGACATTGAAGATATGCGTAGTAGTACAGAGAATATCTATCAGCAAAAAGTCAATCATATAATTGACTATATCAGTGCAAACTTATGCGAACCTTTGCAATTGGATACTTTAGCTAATCAAATCAACGTTTCACAACGGCAATTACTGCGTATTATGAGTCCGTTTCTGAATGAAACGTTATACTCCTATGTGGCACGACAACGTTTGGAACGCGCTGTACTATACATGCAAACTAAGGAAATGAAGCTGACAAAACTTGCCGGAATGGTTGGGTATAGCAACCCGCAATCTTTTTCTAAAGCATTTAAGAAGCAATTTGGTATTTCGCCTAAAACGTACATGAACGAGTTACAAAAGAGGTTGCAAGGTTATGTAAAAAATAATGCCGACAGACAAAGTCAACTTGGATTTGAAATTTGTGAAGAAGATGATT
>CALYRA010000036.1 GCA_945292135.1 uncultured Dysgonomonas sp. | reverse complement strand
ACGAATTAAATCAGCTGGGTATTGAAGGCCTGCTTAAAGGTGATACGGTTTATATCCGTGAACTGGATCACCATACCAGCAGTGAATTTGGGCAATGCGCACTGGCTGTAAATATCCATGATCGTAAAGAATGGGTGATACCTGTTAAATATCTAATCATCATAGACAATGAATATTAAAAGAATAATTGAACTCATTGCTCCCTGCAGATTGCTTAACTTCAGAAATGAACCCCAGATTGAAACGACTACAGGTGACATCGTATGTTGTGAGTGCTGCAATGGTGAAGGCGGTAAATATATTGATAGCCGTGATCACAGCTTTAATTTTGACAAAAACAATGGAGATGGGTATTATTTAGCATGTAAAATGTGCAACGGATCGGGCAAAGTACAACCTTTTATTTCAATTGAATGGAAACCTGCAGGTGAAATAAAAGATATTTATAAATATGCAAATCACAGCTAAATAGCATAAATATGATTTGCACAAATATAGTCATTAAACACTATTTAAACGCTAATTAATCAGACAATTTATTCTTTGTCTCCAACCTATTTAATAAATAAACAATATTAGATTTTATTTTTGTACAATCGCGAACCCACTTTACCGGCTCAACGCCTTTGTCGTATTCCGGGTATGGCTTTTCCTTTCCTTTAAACTTAAAACGTTTGCAAAACGGATATATATATCGGTATGTCTTCACTTGAAATGTCTCATAATCACCAATCAAGTAAGATATATTTGCGCGGAGATAACTCGAACAGTAAGTTGTGTTAGTGAACGTTTGCTCGTGCGTTACTTCGCCGGTACGCTTATTTTTCAAAAATTTAGTATAGTGGTAGCCGTAATATTTAAAGTTTGATGCTTTATAGATAGTACCACAACCAAGCCGTCCATCAGCAAAGGATTGCACGGCGACAATATCTTTATTTTCGTTCTTCAATAATCGCAATGAAGCGCCTATTAAAATAGTCTCTGCATTATGCCCTAAGCAATCGTCAATCCACATGCGATTCAACTCTATCATCCAAGCATTCGGGTTCGGATGCGTGAATATTTTAGCGTTTACATTCTTCATATAACCATAAGACGCAACGCCTAAACAATTGTCGGGTTCTTCTTCTTTGAATATTCCATAATTGTAAACTCCGAAATTCGACACCCACTTGTGCGAATAATGATTATTAACGATCAATTCTTTAGCCAAATTCTTATCAACTGGCTTTATTATTAATGTTCCTAAATTTTTTGTCCTTTTTACAATCTCCATTTTTAAATCCCATTTAATTACTATATTTGTAGCCCCACTTCATACAACGAATGCGACGCAGCGTAACCAAAGGCATATAAGCCCTCAGTTATGCGCTGCATCGCATTCAATAGAATTGTTAGTATGAAGTGGGATTCTACTAACGCTGGGGGCTTTATTTTACCCTCCTTTCATAATTTAATTATACCGGCGTGCCGTACATAAATACTGTTAAAGAACACTCGCCACCACTTATATTAGAGTGTGTAGTGACTCTAAAGCCATTATGCCCGCCTGGCATAAACGTATCTTCAACCTCGACTAATTCAGTTTCGCGCCCATTTGTAACTCGCGCTATAACAACCCCTATATTACCTGGAGTGTGAATAGAATTGCCAAAGTCATTTGTGATTTGCGAGCCGAAAGGTTCACGGCTGAATATTAACCCCTGTATATTTTCAAGGAATCTGAATCTAATCGTCAATTGCAACAAACGCGACTGCCCGAAGTGTGTATAACCTCCGCTCAAACTCTCTAGTTCCCCTCGCACTGTATCCTTAGCTACTAAGCTATCACTTAGTTCAGCTTCGTCTTGCATAAAGTCGTGTCTGAAGTTATAATAAGTACCAGCATTAATACTTAAAGCTCCCGACCCAAGCAATGACATCGTTTGATGATCGACCTCTAAATTTCTTATTGTTTTGCCATCAATCAGCTTATCTTGCTTATCGTTAAGCGCCTCTTGCAAGCCGTCTACATTATTTGTAGGTACTTTCTCATTCTTGTGCCTGAAAGAATCAAAAATCGCATAGAATTGTTCTTGCGTTGGTTTTTTCCCTCTTTTAAACCAATTTTTTAAATTCACTATATCTGTAATTAGCATAGCTGTATCACTTTAATATAGCGTTTATACTGATAGATATGTTCCTCATACTATAACCTTTCTTCGAATTTGTTTTGATATGAAAACAATAATGATCTTGTACTTTAATGTAAGTAGCTGTCGAACAATGCCATTCTCCGTAAGTATCATCGTATTTATCCGCGCCCATTACAGCCAAACCGTGCCATCGTTCCTCGATGAGTTCCCCTATTTCGGCAGGCGCATATAAATATAATGATGAACTATCTTCGCTCCAATTATCATTGGTTAAACGATAAGTGAGTGACACATATTTACCCATCTTACAAACTATAACTTCTTTCACCAAAAAAGAAGTTATATCTTCCGTATTGTCCGGCGGGCAATCAGCAGCCGTCAAGTGACGTCTTAAATATGCTGACGCTCCTGTCAGCGCATTATTAACCATTTTCGAAGTCGCTAAAACCTCACTGTTCGAAACTCTTGCATCGTCAGTTGTGGCATTAGGTAGATTACCTAACCCAATTTGCGCCTTTGTGACTTTATGCGGATTATCCTTTTTGCTCAGATGCTCCGATATTTCTTTGATCGAAGATAAGCGTGTGAGGTTGCTCCACGCAATAGCGCCTGCGCCTGTGCCAAATTCCACGAATTTGTTAAATTGGACTTCTTTTCTTTGCCCATTTTTGAACGTCAAAGGCGTTTTAATATCTCGTATCATAATTAAAGCCTGAACGCCGGCTGTCGTGCCTTTAAATGGGTATAAAGTCCCATTTAACACAACCCAACCATCACTAACTGTATTGCCTGCGACAACGCAACCCGCGACGATCACATTGTCGCCAATCATAGCCGCTAAGCCGTCAAATATCTCACTATATGCAGATTGCATTGTTTCTAAACGTTGCTGATTAAGAGGGAAGCCATCAGGCTCGTTAAATATAAATCCTTTGTGCATGTTATATATAATTTAATGTATATGATTTAGTTGCTAATTTGTACGTGTCGATTATTGATTTAACGTCGACTTCTTGTGTGTATAGTTCCGCCGGGATATGCACTATAAAGTCGGATTTTCCTGCGCTGAGTTCGCTTCCTTGATGCAAATAAGAATCTTTATTTTCATTATCAATGAAAATAAAATCATCTTTTAATTCTTGGTCGAGAAACAAATAAGGTTGTGCATACGTAAGGGTTTTGGTTATATATATACGCCTTTTGGACGTGTCAAAACGGTCATTTAAAGCCTTTTCTATGCAACATACTTGCGGCGTTATGCTGAGGTTATACAAATTTGCATCCCTATATTTAATGAATTGGTTATATAGCCAATTTATAGGGCTTAACACTACTTGCGCAAAGGCTATCATAACATAGTTACGTAGCATTGTCGGCAACATCATAATAGCAAGCTTATCAAAGTTGATCTTATAATACTTCTTCATGTTATGTCGGTTTGGGGTATATATTTTATTATCAAGTCATTATCATCAATAGTAAAGTAACCTGATAACGGTTGATACTTTACGTTAATAGGAATCCAACCTGTGTTGCCGTACTGATACGCCATCGCGTCTATATTGGGGAATACAACGCCGTCTATCCTTTGCAGATAATCCTCTAAATAAGCGTGTACAAGTTCGCCGTTAAACGGCAATTGGCGCAGATAACGCCTTATACCATCGGCAACAGGCGTTGAACTTTGCCCGTCTAGTCGTTGACCTGATTGATTTAATACGAGTGGATTGTAATATATAGATAGATTCAGCTTTAATTTGTCAGCCTTTTGATTTATATATTCAAGTTCGTCTCCCGCGCATTGTACGCGGGTCATATATTCGGCGAACGCGGCGAGTTCGTCAGGCGCTAACGGCGCGAGATCGTCCCCGACTAATTTGGCTACCTTAATAAGTAAGACGCCGTCACGCTTGCCGACTGCGGAATAGGCAACGATTTTATTTGCCGCGATCTGTTCATCCGTCAAGCCCGAATTATCATACTCGTCCGTATCGGGATTTAGATTGCGTCCAAATTGGAATTGCCGCGCCATATAGGCGTACCAACGCAAAGAACCGACTTTCTGATTTTTAATAATACCATCAACTTCGCGCTTATGCAGATCAAAAAGTTGTTCTAAAGTCCAGACTGCAACAGCAACATGGTACATCAGGATCGCTTCAATTGTCACGGTTGAAAATTGTTGTGAAAATGTCTTTTTTTGATCCAGTCCATAAAGCTGTTTTACAACTGAATTTGCGACAAATGCAGATGTAATATTATCATATATTGTATCTAAGTTTCTAGCCATTATATTTAATATTTAACTAATAATAAAATCATTGCCAATGCTCCAAAATCCAATCCCTTCATCTTGTTTTTTTAAATCAAGATTGCAAGCCGTTGCTGGGTTCAGATTCCGGGATTTATAATAATCTGCAATCGGTTTATTAACAGGTTCAGGTATTTGAAGCAATTGCCCGATTTGCAATTCATCAGTAACAGATATATCATTGAGTATTGCAATAGCAATCACAGCTTCAACTGATCCACATTCTTGAATCGCTATATCATACAGGCTTTGACCATCTAAAACAATTGCTTCCATTTCAATACAATTGTGATTATACCAATACCCAAACCAACAGCCAGCAAACCCATTAACAGCCGACCAAACCAGCAGCACACTATTTGAAAATCGGTTTGTTTATATACAATCACTTCTTTTACTACTTCAACAGGCACATCTTGATATATATATCTGTCTGTTCCTTGTATGTAAATTGTATCAGGCGGTTGTTTCAGTTTATACTGCAGTAAGCCATCGTTGAAATAGAAGCTACTTTGCCAGCCTTTTGCCTTTAGTTCATCCAGTTCTTTCAACCGGATCTGATTCAAACTATCACATTCAAATAAAGCACTGATTGTGGTACTGTCTGGAGGCAATGCGTATGGTACAAGTTTCTCAACCTCTTTTTCAATGGTTTTAATTTGCACCTGCGGTTGCTGTGTTTTACAAGCAACCAACAAAACCGCTGTAAATACGATTAAAAGTACCTTTAAAGCTGTTTTAAAGTTTTTCATTTTCAATATTCTTTTCAATTGTTTTAATAATACTTTTCAATACTGCAGCATAGTTTGGATCGGTTGCATAACCTGCAGCAGCAACTTCATCAGCAAAAAGGTATGGATCATGTTTTACTTCCAATGCTTTCTTATATCTATTGTTAGTAAAAAAGAAACATGCATGATCTGTAAAACATTCTTCCGGCGTATCATATTTTCTAAACCAGTCTTTTACCTTGTATGTATATTTGCCATCGGGCCGTTTGGTTATCAAATTGATTTCAGGAAACATTGCATTTGGATTTTTAAGCACTTCTGTAGTTCTAAGCAATTGTTCATTGCCGTTAATACCATCAGTGTCTTTTATACCAAAAAACATGTTACCCGGAGCTGATGCACCCCAACCTGTCTCAAGTGCAGCTTGTGCAAGCGTAAAGCGTGCATCAATACCTGTTTTTTCTTCTGTCTGCTTAGCATACCCATAGTACGCTTTTACAAATTCACTGGGTTTCATCTTTGCCATGTTCATTGTCTTTCTTAGTTCCTAAACCTAAATACCTGGCTAAATCTGGCAATCGTTTCACCACTTGCAGGCCAAGCCAGTAATGTAAAAACGCAAGCGGTTTATTGTCGGGAAAAAGAGTACATAAGTTTCTTAATGTGTTACTTGCGTAGAAATATGCGAACACATACGTAAGCATTTTAACGACTGCAAGCCCTTCAATATGATCACCCATATAATCCCCGATTATAAAAGTGTTTGCAATGATAGAAGCATATAAGGCTACAAATAGCATTGCAATTAATATCTTTTTTATTCTGATCCGATCTTTATTCACTACCAGATCAACAGCAACGCCCGCAGCTATATCGCCAAGAAATGCAAATCCAAGCACAAGCATCGGCGCATATATGGGTTGTAAGTACGACAAAATCGCACTGATCAAAGTCATCACGAATAATTTTAAAGCGTCCATAATCTTATTATATATCAATTGAGAATTTTGAAATATCATTGCCTGTTATCCTTATTTGGGCTTTTATACCATCGGATGAAAGCTCTGATTTGAGTTCTGTTATAAATTTTTGCTTTTCGTGCGCTGTGATTGTTTTCTTCAAGAAGCTGTCAATTCCCAAACCAAGAGTTGGAGCTTGTTTAAATTCGCCTTTTTGCGCAATAATGATAAACCTGCAACGCTGAGGATTTATATTACCAATCACTAAGCCCTGTGTAATTAAACCATTATTATCTTTTTTAATTAATATGACTGGTTTATTTGCCTGATCAACTAAAATGCCTTTCATTGCTGTATATCTTTATTTTCAAACATTGGTACATTGGGTGCAGGTATGGAAGGATTAAAGATTAAACCAAGTGGTGAACCGTTACCTGCAACAGGGTGAGCTGATAAGAGGGTTTTCAACGTTTGCAAGTCAGTATATAGCTTTGTCATCCAATCAACCATATTAACAATCTTCACCAAACCTTTATTCTTTGCGCCATTGAAAACAAAACCTTCTTTATCCATTATAAAAGTTTGTTCACCAATCTTGATTTTAACCTTTTCGACCTCTGAACATTTGACAATCACAGCTTCTGTTTTCAGATTTTCGACAATGGCAACCAATACGTTGCTGCCTTCTTTCGGAAAGACTGTAACATTGCTTTGCAGATCATCATCAATAGCATTCAATAATACACCATACAGTGTTGGAGCTTCATCACGTTCAACCGTGCATGTTGTTTCGGTTACCTCTTTAGCCACCCCCCAACAAACTGTTTTTACCTGTACCTTTTCAGCCTGGGATTGCATTGCGTTTGCTATTGCTTGTTCTAATTGACCCATACTATACTTTAAAATACCTTTAAAATCGTTTAATTTCAATTTTTAACCTGCCACCTGTATATTTTATCATTCACACGATTTTAAGCCTTAAAATCAAATTTTATAGCTTAATGTGTTTTTGCGAGAAAAACCAGATGAATCATTATAGCTTACATTGACTTTTTCAATTAGATATTTGCCAGCTCGATCTGGTTCTAAGCTATCACGAATCTCAAGCGCATCACCTGCATGTGTGCGAGGTAAACCAAAGCCAGTAATATCACCAGTATAGCCATCATAAACTGTTTTAGCCATCACTGCATTGGCACGTTCACGCAATTGTGCCTCTGTCATTGGCCCTGCAAAATTCAGTGTGCGTTCTGATGCATCTTTTTCTTTATTACCTACAATCACAGTTGTTTTTTTACCATTCGGATTGTTTGATATTGCTTTATACCTTATTTTAAAATCTTCTTTTCGTTTGAATTTCAAATCCTTCTTTTTTACATTAGCCAGGTACATATTATCAGCTGGAGCATTGATAGTGTAAATATGTGTGTCTGTCTTTTCTCCAAATTCATAAGCCAGGCCAACC
>CALYRA010000035.1 GCA_945292135.1 uncultured Dysgonomonas sp. | reverse complement strand
AGAACCTGTTTTTTTCGGGACATATATTTATAATTTGTAGTTACTTTGGACTCACCCTTTTGTTAATTAAAAAATATTTAATAGTTAAAAAGATAGCCTCGTAAAATGCGAAACTATCTTTATATGTTAAAAATAAACCCTTTATATTATCATATTCTATATGTTGAATTATTGATCCGGTAAACCCTTCCACTTTCGAATGAATATTGACGCAAATGCCATGAATATAATTGTGAAAGGTATATTAATCCAAAATGTACATTCTAAGTATTCGCCAAATTTTCCGTATTCTTCAAATTCTAAAAATTTAAAGAAATAGATTATAAAATAAGACAAAGGTATAAGACATGGGATAAGCCATATGAATATATTCATTAATATATTGGATTTGCCTTTATATTCTTTATTGTTAATTTTATTTAATCCGTATATTAATATTGCTATAAATAATACTATCCATGTGCCAAACATAGGAATTGCAAATAATGAATCTTTTTGGTCTTTTAGTATCATCACAACAGCCATAGTTGTCAAAAGACTAACTAAAAGAATCAACACCCCTATCCAAACAATAGCCTGTAGCCATTTTTTTACATCTGTTACGCGGCAAGAAAATATTAAGGCAGATATAACGAGGGACATACATAAGCATACCAATAACATATAGCGTATTGTTTCTGTGCTTTCATAACTATCGAGTATATTTTCATATCCAACTCTAAGCCAGCCGTCTCCTATACACGGTTTAGAATGATGATAATTACCCTTATAATCATAATAGCCGGAATAAGATTCTTCATTATAAATGAATGAACTGCTATCAACAGGAAAAAATGGAGGGCGGTAAATCCTATCAAACCAACTATCTACTGTTAAGTTTATAGGTATCTTGTGTTTTTCGACCAATTTTATATATTCTCCCATAACAGCTTTGATTTCGTCTTGTTCTCCATTTTCCAGCCAAGATTTGATTTGTTCTGTTTTTTTTTTCTTTCTCTGCCAATGACTTTGTACGATGCTTACTTTCATAGCTGAAGGAGGTGAAATAATCATTTCTATAAAATAATAATGATGTTCCTATATATCCCTTAAGAATGAGATTATTATTGTTATCCTTACTATAAGCATATTGATCAATATTAGAGGAATCCAGTTTTACCGACATTCCATCAGGGATTCTTATAGGCTCCATGTATTC
Source organism: uncultured Dysgonomonas sp. (assembly GCA_945292135.1). Lineage (GTDB taxonomy): Bacteria > Bacteroidota > Bacteroidia > Bacteroidales > Dysgonomonadaceae > Dysgonomonas. The sequence goes on along the minus strand of CALYRA010000035.1, from coordinate 6,434 downwards.
TTTTTGGTATCGATACTCATATATTGATCTTGGAATCAACATTTCAGCTTGATCTATGATTTCCAGCGCTTTTTTCGTATCTTTTTTAGAACAAGCAGCTCTCCACTTTTTATTACATCCTTCCGTCAAGGAAAGAGGTATTACTGATATACCGGCGCAAATAATAAAGCATAATATCCATTCTAAATATATATGCATCGTTTTTCGTGGATAATATACTTGGAAAGCGTTATTACGCATATAATGCATAAGCCAACCAATAAGTATCAGCACCCCGGTAACAACACTTGCAAAATAGATAACGCCTAAAGTATCGCTATAGAATTTAAAATATATTCCTTCAAAAGTATTATCTGTAGATAAATATCCAATTCCGAAAAAAATAAGATTGGCAATAATAATAATAAGTGCCATAGGGAAAATCCTGATATTCCATATCAGGGGGTAGTTTTCCAATAAATATTTTTGTATCTTCTGTATCATTGTTATTTCGGGTGTTTGTTATGAAAGGAAAAATCTGCGTGTAGAATTTGAGATATTACGCAAATACGTTATAGGAATATGTTTATCTAAAATAAGTTGTAGAAATGCTTCAATTGTTATGTTATTTGGGAAACGAGCGACATAAGTTCCTCCATTCTTTTGGAGGCGTTCTATACCTAATAGCGACAATGCGCCATATATCTGTTCCTGATCCCATTCAGATTCAAATTCGATAATGAATTTTGGTACTTCAACAAATACGGCATCCGTATCTTTAATCAGATTACGAGGAGAACCGTTTTTTAAGAAAATAACATCATCAGATGTTTTTTCCACTTCATATAATTGTTGAGAACTCAGTACGATTGCGGCTGGTCTGAAAGGAGAACGCACGATGTCTCTAAAGTCATCCAAAACGGTTTGTTGAGCCAAAATATCGAGATTAGCCAGCGGTTCGTCTATTAACAACAGTTTTGGTTTACGCAACAATGCTCGGGCTAATTCAAAACGCATTTTGTAACCCGAAGACAAATCTCTCCATTTATGATTCCTGAATTTACGCAAACCCATTCGGGCAATAACTAATTGACAGATAAGTTCATTGGCTTCGCCGATAATACCATAAGTAGAAGCCGTAAATTTAAGATTGGATAGTAACGATCCTTGCCATGAGGCTGTACGTTGTGGAATGTATATCAGATGCGAACGTAAGTCATAATTATCTTTGTAAGGAAATCCATAAGTTATGCTTCCTCCCATCGTTTGTAATTCTCCGCATAATAAACGTAATAGAGTAGTTTTGCCATTACCATTTTCACCCACAAGCCCTATAATTTGTCTTTCTTTGATCGTGAAAGATATGGGACCAAAAGCAAAGGCAGAGTTTTTGTATGAACGAATCAAACCATCAACAGATAGCAGTGTCTGCTCTTCTGAAGACAATGTTTTGGTGCTTAATTGATTACATAAATTCTCAATAGAAGATGTCAGTCTTTCTTTAAGGTGGGATTTTGAACTATTGTTTTCAATCCATTCGAGAAGTTGTAATGTTTCTTTGTATTGGATGACATTTTCAGTATCTAATGTAAAGTCTATTATACGTTTGATTAATTGAGTATAATTTTCGTAATAGAGTAGCTGATAAAGCTCTTTAATTTGTGTTTCAAAAATATTCATTCGCTTTATTTTTCAATGAAATAAAGACAAATATATCGATTAATTTTGGTAACAAATCAATTTATGTTAATATTGTTTGACTATATGGATATTACATAATTTAATTTTCGATAAGATTGTTATACTATCGACCTAAATCTATTAAAGCGATTTTGAAAATTTTTTATCGGTGTTTATCATAAGCAAATCTAATGATGCAGCCACATTACGAACAAAAGGAGTTGCTTCAGGCAGTATACGTATATGTTTATCATTATATTTGATTATGCCGTCTTTTACAAAATCATTTAAAAGATTTGTATCGTAATTAATTGCTTCCTTTATATCATCAGTAGTGATGTTGAGTAGACTTGAAATCTCATCCCAATAACTGACATAATTGCACATAAGAGTAGATATTACTTCCCGTGCGATCTGTTCATTCTTGTTGAGCGAATAACCTTTCAATACAGCCGGTTTACCTTTGTTTATCAGATTGATATAAGTAGGTATGTCCTTTACATTCTGGCTATATGAGTTTGCGAGTTGGCTAATTCCGGTTACGCCAAAAGCATAAACTTGTCCCGTAGTTCGACGCGTACAATACCCTTGAAAATTCCGATGCAGTTTATTCTCAAGCGATGCTATATATAACTCATCGTCGGGCAAAACAAAGTGGTCTAAACCAATCGATTCGTAACCGGCGTTATTTAGAATATGTGAAGCCACATCAAACAATTCACTTTTTTGAGACGTGGTAGGAAGTCCGATTCCCTCTAATTTTTGTTGCAAAGGATTTACCCAAGGAACATGCGCATAAGAGAAAGTAACTATTCTGTCAGGTCTGATTTTAATAGCTTTCTTTATCGAATTTGTAAACGATTCGGTTGTCTGTAACGGCAAACCATAGATAAAATCCATATTGATCGAAACGCCTTTTTGTCTGAGCCAAGAAACAATATCTTCAATAGACAAACGGCTTTTTTTACGATGAGACGTATTTAGAATCGCTTCGTCAAAATCTTGTATACCAATGCTAACCCGGTTGAATCCTATGTCGGGCAAAGCTTTCCAATAATCTTCCGACATATAACCCGGATGGCACTCAATTGCAATCTCAGGATTATCTATGCAGTCAAATTTGGAAAGTATTATTTCGTTCAATTCTTTTAAGACAGATATTGGTTGTGACGTAGGCGTACCCCCACCGTAATGAATCTGCGAAATCTTACGATTCTTTGACAACATAGGAAGTACAATTTGCATTTCCTTCTTTAGAGCTTCAATGTACTTATTGACAATGTTTTTGTCCTGCAGTAATGTCGCATTGCAACCACAATAATAACACATTTGAAAACAAAAGGGAATATGGATATAAATTGAAATATGTTCAGGCTCCTGCGTATTAGATGCCTTAATAGCTTCAATATATGATTGGGTATTGAATGAATCCGTAAAGAAATTTGCCGGAGGATAACTTGTATATCTTGGTACCGGCACGCTGTACTTATCCAATATGCTTTGTTTCATTGTTATGTGAATTTTTTTTTCTGAATGCAATCAGAATATAAATTAACGATGTGAAGGCGATAAATATTTCGGTCAAGAATAATCTGTCATATCCGAACGTTCCTGCCAGCTTTCCTGCTCCTACCGCCATTATCATACCGCTTAGGTGAGTGATAACGGTTTGGATGGTAAAATCTGTTCCTTCATAACCTTTTCGGACACAATCCATTGCGGTCGTATAAACTACAATCGTTGACAAACCATAGTTCCCCCATAAAAGAGTAATCCCCAAATGCAAAGTTGCCGTATTGACAGGAAGTCGTGTTACTAATAAAAAGAAATAAGTAGCTGTCATAACAGTAAGCAGTGCGAAAATTGTTCTTGCCGTATTCTCCCTATTTTGCGAACAATAAAGCCTCCGGCAAAAGAGGTTATACATCCGACAGACGTTCCCACTATTCCCGACATGATTCCTATTTTCTGAATATTATATCCATAATCTACAAGCATAGGCTTTAACATCGATAAGATACCTATCAGACCTGCGTAATAAAGGAATAGAAATATTAGTTGTTTATAAATACCTTTTTGTTTAAAAAATCCGAGTAAATCGTCGGGATGAGGTTTAGCCATCTTCTTTTTCGAAAATGGTTCTTCCAAATGTTTATCTTTAAAGAATAACAATGGAGTTAGGGATATAACAACAAATAATGAAAGAAAGGGAAGGAGAGAAGACCAACCAATTTTATGAAAAAGTAATAAAAGTAGCCCTCCGCCTATCATTGCGCCACCAAAATTACCGACCGATTGCATACTATTTACAAGGCTCTTATCATTCTTATCGAATGAAATAACAGCCAAAGCGTCGGTTGCGATATCTTGAGTTGCGGATGCGATGAATGAACAAATTATTAATCCGACAATAAGAATCGGAGTAACCTTAAAATTTAAAAAAGAAATGATTAGAATGATAACGGCATAAATTATTTCAGACGAAAATATCCATCGTTTATAATCACCTAATCGATAACTGGATCGATCGATTGCAGGTGACCAAAGAAATTTTAAAATCCATGGCAGCTTCATGAATTGTAGCGTTCCGATAACTTCGAGTGAAAAATGTTGTTGCCGCATGATAACAGGTAATACCGTTGAGAAAAAACTCATCGGAATCGATTGCGCAATATAAAGGCACAAAAATGTAAATAGCTTTCCACCCTTTTGAAAGTTGAAATTCATATATTACCTTGGTTAGAATTTTATGTTTATATCCGCGCCGAACGAAAACGGTTTACTTTGCTGAGCAAACTTATTTCCCATCGATTCAAAATAGTATGTGATATATTTTTCGTTGGTAATATTTTTAGCCCATAAATCAATAGTTAATCCTTTTTTGATAAATGACGCTTTGGCATTCACCGTGTTATAATAATCCTGAACAGACTTATTGTTATCGTTCCAATATAATTTGCCAATACCGATATATTGAGTGTTAAAACTTATTTTGTCTAGCCAACAATAATTTGTCAAAATATTATATTTTACAGCAGCCGAAAAAGTATTTCGTGGTACAAAAGGTAAAAAATTCCCCTTATAATTTGTCATTTTAGTTTCATCATATAGATAATCCTTAAATTTGGCATGAGTATAACCATAGTTCAATTGGATATCTAAATTTTTTAAAGTGAAAATATTAGTTGTTATTTCTAAGCCTTTACTCACTGACTTTCCAGCATTACGAATTTTGAATCCTTGTTCAGTTGCTCTTTTCTGAGAAATCTGCTGATCTGTCCAATCTATATAAAACAAGCTTATATCCGTATTTATTGTTTTATTCAAGCAACTAAGTTTTGAACCTATTTCGTAGTTCCAGCTATGTTCAGGTTTAAAAATCCGGTCTTTTTCTTTTTCAACCGTCGTATTAAATCCTCCGGCTTTATAACCTTTACTTACAGAAAAATAGACAAGGTTGTCACTTGTCAGATTATATTGAAGCGAAAATTTAGGAGTAACTTGCGTATAAATATCCTTAGCATACTTAGCCGGTAATAAGCTCGTTGATGTATCTATTATTGTCGTATTATTTTTCATTTTGGTTCTTTCCCAATCATAACGTATTCCAAAAGTTGCGGATAGACCTTCAAGGAATATTTTATTCAAAGTTGATTGATGGTACAATGCGAAACCCAACGTAGGATTATCTATATTGGTTATAGTTTCCTTCTTTAGCTGCCTGTTTTCAACATCATTCGTTTGGTTATATTTCTGATGAAAACCGAATACGCCAAATTGCCATTTATAAAAACTTTCACGTACTGATTTTATATTTATTTCTTGTGAATACATTTGCTGACGATGAGTAAAATTCACATAATATTTGTCATCAGGGGTGAAATCTTGGTCGATACCTTGCTTACCATCGAAATATTGAAATGAGCTTTGAGAACTTAATTTGAAACGAGCAGTCGTATGTTCAAGAGTTAATCCGTTATTTGACATATTTCTTCTATAAAAAGAAGGACAATTGTAATTTACCTTCTTTACTTTGTTTCTTCGTTCAGCATCATAAATTCCATAAGGATAACCATTTTGATCAGAATATTCATAAGCTGATGTTAAATAGGCATTCAGTTCAGGATTAATAATCCACCCTAAACGGATTCGTCCGGTCACTACATCCATACCATCGGCTTTTTTACCAGTGTAAATGTTATCAAAATAACCACCACTTTTTAAATAATTACCCGAAAATGAATATCCGAATGTATTGTTTATATTTCCAATATGAGATGCTCCAATTTTATAATTATCATAACTTCCGGCTGATAAATTAACATTTGACTCTTTCTTTTTGAATGGCGATTTAGTATAAACATTGATTACTCCTCCCATTGTATTTCGTCCGTAAATCGTACCTTGCGGTCCTCTTAAAATCTCTATCCGTTCTATTTCATTCAGATTGAAATCAAAAGAAGAACGGTCGAAATATGGTATTCCATCTACATATAGTCCGACAGAAGGGGCATTTACTTGAGAGCCAATTCCTCTTATATATAGAGGCGCTTTTAGTTTGGAACCATAGTCAGGCATGAAAAAATTGGGAATAAAGGCTGAAAGATCTTTTATGGTGGTAATATTTCGTTCGTTGAGTTCCTTTCCTGAAAGCAAATTTGCAGATATCGGTTGTGAAGTTATATCCATGTTTTCTTTGAATGCGACGATCACAATATCTTCACCTTCGTAGGACATTGGAATAGAATCGCTTGTCAAAGGTGTATCTCGATCTT
>CALYRA010000034.1 GCA_945292135.1 uncultured Dysgonomonas sp. | reverse complement strand
GCTGGGCAAGATAAAAGGAACAGATCAATTATCTCCATTTTCCTTTAAACTGAAAAGAGAGGTCGCTCGTAATATCGGCGCTTGTATGGATGCGGATGTTGCTTATCAACAAGCTTTAGGTATGGAAACATTGCAATTGAGATTCGAGCGAGTATCACAATCTGCTTATGAATTGGCGCAATATTTATCAAAACAAGATAAAGTCGTTTCAGTAGGATATACAAAATTAGAAAGCTCTCCATACAAAAAGATTTCCGATAAAATGATTACGGGAAATCCCGGAGCAATGCTTACATTCAGCCTTGAATCAAAAGAAGCTTGCTATAAATTTATGGATAAGTTGCAAGTGATCCGTAGAGCTACTAATTTATTTGACAACAAGACATTAATTATACATCCGGAATCTACAATTTATGGCACATTCACTCAGGAAATGAAAGAAGTTATGGGGATAGAAGATAACTTACTTCGTTTGTCAGTCGGATTGGAAGATATTGATGATTTGAAAGCGGATATTCTTCAAGCTTTAAATTCCTTAAATTGATTGTACTTTTTAGATTAATTGTCTAAAAAAGCTTTCAGTAACACAGAAAAAAATCGTACTTTTGTGTTCCATTAATTGAATATATATAACGTTCTTGTTATTAGGTAATTGATAAATATGAAGATACTGATTCTAAATGGTCCTAATTTGAATTTGTTAGGGAAGCGTGAGCCCTCCATTTACGGGAATATATCATTTGAAGAATATTTCGGTCAGTTGCAAAATGACTTTCAAGAATGTCATTTAGACTATTATCAATCTAATAACGAAGGTGATATAATCGATAAAATTCATGAAACCGGTTTTGACTTTGATGGAATTGTCCTTAATGCGGGAGCATATACTCACACTTCTATAGCTATTCACGACGCAATCAAGGCTGTAAAATGTCCTGTCATTGAAGTCCATATTTCAAACATACATACCCGTGAGGAATTCCGGCATAAATCAATGATAGCACCTGCTTGCAAGGGATCTATTATCGGATTAGGGATGGATTCGTATCGACTAGCAGTAGACTATTTGCTACGGAATAAATAATTAATGAAGAAATTAAACAGAATATACAGTTAAACTAATTTACATTTTATGGTTGAGAAGAAGACGAAAATTGTAGCTACAATTTCAGACATGCGTTGTGAGGTTGATTTTATTAAAACCTTATATAATGAAGGCATCAACGTAGTGAGAATGAACTCAGCTCACATGACAGAAGAAGGGTTTGTAAAAGTTATAAACAATGTACGCGCCGTATCTAAGAACATTGGTATCATAATGGATACTAAAGGACCTGAAATCCGTACAACAGCTACTGCAGATGGAAATAAGATCCAAGTTAAAATCGGTGACAAACTGAAAGTGATAGGCGATATCAATATATTGTCAACTCCGGAGCAAGTATCTGTTTCTTATCCGAGTATTGTAGCAGATGTACCGGTAGGATGCACTTTGCTTATTGATGATGGCGAGACAGCATTGAAAGTAGTAGACAAAACAAGTGATTACCTTCTTTGTGAAGTTCAGAATGACGGAACGATCGGTAGTCGTAAGAGCGTGAACATACCGGGAGTTAGTATCAATTTACCCTCTATAACAGAAAAAGACAAAAGATCTATCGAGATCGCTATTAAATATGGCGCTGACTTTATTGCGCATTCATTTGTTCGTCATAAAGGTGACGTATTAGATGTTCAAAAAATTCTTGACGAACATAATAGTGATATTAAGATTATCGCTAAAATTGAAAATCAAGAAGGCGTTGATAATATCGACGAAATATATGAACATGCTTACGGCGTAATGGTAGCCCGGGGAGACTTAGGAATTGAAGTTCCGCAAGAAAACATTCCAAGCATCCAACGTTTACTTATCCGTAAAGCGATCGAATATAAAAAACCGGTTATTGTAGCTACTCAAATGTTGCACACAATGATTGAAAATCCACGTCCGACACGCGCAGAGGTTGCAGATATCGCTAACGCGGTATATTATGGAACTGACGCTGTGATGTTGAGCGGTGAAACTGCTTATGGTAAATATCCGGTTGAAGCTGTTCGCACGATGGCGCAAGTAGCTGCAGCCGCTGAAAAATCTAAATTGGAAGAAAAAGTTATTCCGGTTCCGTTTAAAGATTCTGAATATGATACAACTTCTTTCTTGGCAAAACAAGCGGTTAAATCTTGCAATCAATTAGGAGTAAGCGCTATAATTACAGATAGTGTTACAGGACGTACAGCTCGTACTTTAGCCGCTTTCCGTAGCAAAAGTCCTGTTTTTGCATTCTGCTGTAAAGAAGAAGTTTCACGTCAGCTTTCTGTATGCTATGGTATTAATGCAGAATATCAAGAGTCAACAGGTTATACGACTAACAAGCACAAAGCATACTTCCTGAAAGCTTTGGAAAAATTGACAAATGACGGACTTATTGATAAAAACAGCATGGTAGCTTACCTAATCGGAAGCTTTGCCAAAGGCGGAGGTACATCATTCCTTGAAATTAATAATGCAGGTCAAGTTCTTGAAGCAGGCGACAATTATGGCGTTCCTGTAGAATAATAAGAATTATAAATATTAAAAAAGAGGCAACTGACACTTCAGTTGTCTCTTTTTTTTACAGACTCTAATTAATTTAAGTTCAGATAACTTATTCTTTAGATACACTTATTTCTATCTTTTAATTAAACATAGACACATACAAAAATGTTTTTTCAAACGTTTTTTATTTAATATATTTTCACAAAGCAGATAATATGGTTTAATTAATCTTGTCTAATTCATTCCAAAGAATTGTATAGTATTTCGTCTTGTGCATTTTAAAACCTGTAATATTGATTTTGCTTAGACATTCATTTGGAATTATATAGGCGACTTTATTTTGGGGGTTAATATTCTGAGGCGTATGAAAAATATATTTCCCATAATTATAATATTCAATAGCGCTACTACCCGTTAGTTTTTTTATCCTGTTATACTGATAAGGATCAATTGGTTCATAGAATAGCGTAATAGCAAAAACAATATTGTTGGGATAATATATCTTTTCCAAATCCAATTTTGACGTATATGAAACAACTTCATCTATACCTTTTTGGAATCCGGTAAATCCATTTTGAGAATATGTTGTGAAATATTTAATACAAAATGATAATCCTAATGATCCGATAATTATTAAAGTAATCATTTTTCTTTTAGGGAACCTTAGAATAAACAGATAGATACCTTTAGCCAAGAAATAGCATATAGGAAACCATAAAAGATTCCAATGATTAACATTCGGTTCAACAAGAATTATTATTGGAAATACAGATACCAACCATATAATGAAAATAGTATCGGTTGAGGTAAAATTTTTTCTTTTTACAAAATCATAAAAACAATATATGATAAATGGAATCGCCGGCAGATTATAGAATTGTCCCCAATATCTTAAAGAATTCCATTTCAATAGGTCATCTCCCAGAAATATAAGCCTTACCGCCATTTTACCATAACTTAGAATTGCTAAAAATGGTTGATCAGTTCCCAGTAAAGTTGTAGTCTGATGTCTGCCAGCTTTTAATTGCGTAATAGTAAGTAAACCAATTTGCAATTGGTCGCTTTTAGAAAACAGGACATAAGCAAATAGGATAAGAGGTACAAGAATCAATATCGTCCAAAATCCACATATCAATATTTGTGTCGATGTGATCTTTTTCTTTTTACACAAATAAACTAATAGCATAATACAGAAATGTGGCAGCATAAACCAGCTGATTCCATAACTGTAAGCAGCCAAAGCGAAAAACGTAAACGCAAAAAAGAAATATAGAAAACCTTTTATTGAAGAGCTATTATTGTTTGATACGAGAATTATAAAACTTATGCCTATAAGTATAAAATTGGGACAAAGATTACAATCTAAACCCCATCGGCTCATCATAATATGCCAAGGACATAAGGCTATGATAAGAGTAACTATCAAAATATGCAATATGTCTATTTGGGCTTTTCGTAACGACCAATAAAATATAATAATAGCTGTACTGCTCCATATTGCCATAGGTAATCTGAATATGGGTGTGGAGAGTCCAAAGAATTTGACAAATGGCAGAGCAAAGTAACCATATAAAGCGCTTTGTCCGCTACCCCAAGAACGAAAATAAACGGGATAAGAATTTAAATGATGATCTACCCCATAATTAGCAAGACACCATGTGTCATAACCTCCAATAGCTTCGTCAGCAAAAATTCCTTCGGGATATGATAAGGATATTGTGCGAATCAGGACGCCTACAAACAATATAATCTGTGTTAAACAGATTAATTTCCTATCGGCGAAAGATAATAATGCCTTATCAGCACACTTTATTTCATGGTAGTTGAAATATAATACACATGCCCAAAACAATACGAATATGACATGGTAACTTTCCACTTTTTAACCTCTAATTGGATCAAAACCCTCACCATATACACCGCGTACGGTAGCTTGAGAAATGAAGGCTTTAGCATCGATGTTCTTTATTAAACGGAACATTTGTACAGACTCAGATCGTTTCGCAAGTACGATTATTACCTTTGTGTGTTTGCCGGTATAAGCGCCGACGCCGTCGAGAAGAGTACATCCTCTATTCATTTCATAATTTATGGCTTTAGCTATCGTCTCATATTTTTCGGAGAAAATAAAAAACTGAACCGATTGACGAAATCCATTAATTACCATATCAATAGAATAAGTCATAACGCCCATCACTATAAGACCGATAATTATCTTTTGGTAATCATGGAATACAAAATAGGAACAGCATATTATCGTGAAATCGCATAGTAACATACCTCGTCCGAAAGATATGTTCTTGTATTTATTGATTATCGCGACTATTATATCTGTACCTCCCGTGCTTCCATTCGCGCTGAATACAAGCCCTATTCCTGCCCCGCACATCATTGCTCCGACTACACCTGATAGCGTTGGCTCATTTGCCATCAAAGGTTCTTTGAATATGATTCGCGCAACTGTAATGAGTATTGTGAGTACTATGACGCCATAAATCGTTTTTGCGAGAAATTTAATTCCTAATATTTTTAAGGCAATAATTAATAGCGCGCAATTAGAAAAAAAATAGACATACTGCAAAGGTATTCCCGTAGCATATTCTACTAATAACGCAATCCCGGTCAACCCTCCGGTAACAATACCGCCCGATTTGATAAAACCAATTAATCCGACCGCATACAATACAAGACCTATCGTTATAATCAGATAGTCTTTCCAATAGAAATCTTTTAAGTATTTGCGTGACATACTTTATTTTTAAAGAAATATCTTTTTGTTATATTACAAAACAAATTTTATTTTTCGTTGCAATGAAGATTGTTTGTTTGGAAACCTCACACTACGAATTTGAAAATTCTTAATAGTTTATTGTTGTTTCCAATCCGTATAACGCTTATCAATGATAGGCTTCAACTTATCAAAATTTTCCCATGTATTTTCAGCCTCATAGATGGTTTTCGCATTTAGTCCAAATACTTTAAAGTAATCATCAAAATAAGGACTGTCATCAGGAGCATAATAAAATTCAGCGAAGGCATTACCCTCATCATTCAAATCATCATCTGTAAAACATTCATCACACATATCAATTAGAAAGTCGCGACCTGTGATTTTTCTATCTTTGACTTGCTTCAACTCGTTCACAGAATCTTCTAAATGATCTTCGCCAACTAAATTATTAATTATACACCATGCTAAAAACATTCCAATGTGTGTGCCTGCATTTTCCATAGGCATATTTTGCGGATAATCACCCTGATAATGCCATTTCATTTTATCGTATACCATAACTTATATAATTATATAACGATATTTATCATTTTCTTTGGAACGAATATTATTTTTTTAGGTGTTTTACCTTCCAGCCATTTTTCGGCAGATTTGTGAGAAAGCGCTGTTTGCTCAGCTGTTTGCTGGCCAGCATCAGCCGAAAGTTCAATTTCGTAACGTACTTTCCCGTTAAACGCAACGCCATATTTAAAAGTGTCTTCTGTTAAATATGATTCATTAAATTGCACCCATTGAGCATCACAAACCGTAGTCTTATTTCCTAATACATGCCAAAGTTCCTCGGCAATGAAAGGGGCAAAAGGCGCAATCGTTATAACTAAATCTTGTAAGATTGCTTTTTTACTGCATTTTAATGCTGTCAATTCATTTACGCAAATCATAGAAGCTGAAACGGAAGTATTAAAAGAAAAATTCTCAATATCGGTCGAAACTTTTTTAATTAATTTATGTAATGCTTTTAGTTCATCTTTTGAAGGCTCATCGTTCGTAACGATAAATTCATCCCCTTTATAAAATAAACTCCATAATCTACGCAAGAAACGGTGAACTCCATCTATACCATTGGTATCCCAAGGTTTGGATTGTTCCAACGGGCCTAAAAACATTTCATAAAGTCGTAAGGTATCAGCCCCATAATTTTCAATAATATCATCAGGATTAACTACATTGTGGTAGGATTTGGACATTTTTTCAACAGTCCATCCGCAGATGTACTTTCCATCTTCAAAAATAAATTCGGCAGTCGCAAATTCAGGACGCCAGGCTTTGAAAGCATCTATATCCAATATATCATTGCTGACGATATTGACGTCTACATGAATTTCCTGCGTGTCATATTGATCTTTCAAATTGTAAGAAACAAATTTATTTGTACCATTTATTCTGTAAACAAAATTGCTACGTCCTTGAATCATTCCTTGATTTATCAATTTTTGAAATGGTTCGTCTTCGCAAGATACTTTTATATCATATAAAAATTTGTTCCAAAAACGGCTGTAAATCAAGTGACCGGTCGCATGTTCCGTTCCGCCGATATACAGATCGACATTTCGCCAGTATTCGTTTTTTTCTTTTGATACTAATTCCGTATGATTGTGCGGATCCATATAACGCAAATAGTATGCTGATGAACCGGCGAATCCGGGCATTGTATTCAATTCGAGCGGGAAAATAGTTTTATTATCTATTTTATTATTCTCTACTACTTTATTATTTATTGTATCCCACGCCCAAATAGTTGCGCGTCCGAGTGGCGGTTCGCCGGTTTCGGTTGGTAAGAATTTATCCACATTCGGCAATTCGAGAGGCAATGCTTCCAAAGGTAACATATAAGGTATACCGTCTTTGTAATATACAGGAAATGGCTCTCCCCAATAACGCTGACGAGAAAAGATAGCGTCACGCAAACGATAGTTTACTTTTACGCGACCTAAACCTTTTTCTTTGATATAATCTTTTGTCTTTTTGATAGCTTCTTTTACAGTTAACCCATTCAGAAAATCAGAATTTATCATGATACCTTCTTTGGCATCGAAGCTTTCTTCCGAAACGTCTGCTCCTTCAATAAGAGGAATTATATCCAAGCCGAAATGTTTAGCGAAAGCATAGTCGCGGCTATCATGTGCCGGAACTGCCATAATAGCTCCCGTTCCATATCCTGCCAAAACGTAATCAGCTATCCAAATTGGAATTTCTTTGCCATTCAATGGATTAATGGCATATGAACCGGTAAATACTCCTGACACTTTTTTATCCGCCTGACGTTCGCGCTCCGTACGTCGTTTAGTAGCAGCAAGATATTCTTCAACCTCCGCTTTTTGTTCAGCGGTAGTGACCTTCCAAACATAATCGCTTTCAGGAGCAAGTACCATAAACGAAACGCCAAAAATA
>CALYRA010000033.1 GCA_945292135.1 uncultured Dysgonomonas sp. | reverse complement strand
AAACGAAATTGAGAAAACAACTTCTTACCAATTTATCTACAATGAAAAACTCGTCGATGCCGACCAAATCGTATCCGTTAATTTACACAATCAACCTCTTGAACATATACTAAATAACATATTTAAAGATACTGATATCTCATATACCATCGTTGACAATCAGATTATATTGGCTCCTAAGCAAAATAGCGGACAACAGCAAAAACACATTATTCAAGGAACAATTACGGATGTAGAAGGCAACGGATTACCCGGAGTCAGTATTTTTATCAAATCAAATCCATCAATAGGGACGATAACCGATATAGATGGCAAATACACATTAGAAGCGCCCCAAGACGCCGTTTTAGTAATAAAATATATTGGTTTCACGACTCAAGAGATTAAAGTTGATAATAAGAATACTATCGACATTCAGATGAAAGAGGATGCCAAAGCGTTGGATGAAGTCGTAGTAGTAGGTTATACCACACAACGCAAAGCCGATCTTACAGGCGCGGTAGCTTCCGTAAAAATGGAAACTTTAAACGATATGGCTTCGACAGGTATCTCCGATGCCCTTCAAGGTCGTATGTCAGGAGTTACCATTTTGCAAAACAGCGGCGCGCCGGGAGCAGGTACGGCAATCCATATACGTGGCGTAGGTACATTTGGCAATAAAGAACCATTGTATGTAATCGACGGAGTGCCTGCGGAAAATATGAATGATGTCAGCCCAACTGATATCGAACGCGTAGACGTATTGAAAGATGCTTCATCATCCGCTATATACGGTTCGCGCGCAGCAAATGGCGTAGTATTGATACAAACTAAAAGGGGAAAACTCAACAGCGAAAAAATTAATGTAAGTTTAAATACCTATCATGGATTTTCTACGCCTTCCAAAAAGATGAAGTTATTGAACGCGCAAGATCGTAATATGATTCATAAAGAAGCTTATACAAACGCTTTCAATGATTTGGAATCTCCAAAACCGGAAGATATAGCTAATTACAAAAAAACAATGGAGTTATATTCAGACGATCGCTTACAAAACACAGAAACGAATTGGCAAGACGAAGTATTCAAAGACATAGCCTATCAAGGCAATTATGACCTATCCGTTGCCGGCGGATCAAAAAATGCGACTTACAGCGTCATGTTAGGAAATTTTACGCAAGACGGTATATTGAAAGAAACGTCTTTCGAAAGGACATCTATTCGAGTAAACACTGAAATACAATTATTTAAAGGATTCAAGTTTGGCGAAAACCTGATGGTTTCGCATTCAAAACAAAAAATTGTACCTGATATGCAAGCTTCGGGAGCCATTATATCAGCGCTTCGCGCCGATCCTTCAGTACCGGTGTATGACTCGGAGGGAAAATTGAGTGGAAGTGGACTTTTGAAACCGGATATTCAAAATCCTGTCGGAATAATAAAAAGGGCTGACCGTACAAAAAAACGTGACCGCGTATTCGGGAATGTTTATGCGGAATATAATTTTTTTAAAGACTTCACGCTGAAAACAGATTTTGGGTATGACCGTTCAGACTGGGGCGATAACTGGTTTTCGCCCAAAGTACCCGAAGCCGGTCGCGCATCGAACAATAACGAATTGACTGTATATGACGAAAAAGATACGAAATGGATGAATACAACTACAATTCGCTTCAACAAACAAATAAAACGACACAACCTGATGGTACTTGGAGGACATTCGTACGAATACCGCAATATAACATATACTGACGCTCGCGGGTCAGGATTTCTCTCGGAAGACAAAAAATCACGTTATTTAGGAGCAGCCACCAATATTATGTGGATGTTGGGCGGACGTAACGATCAAGCCTTAGATTCATGGTTTGGACGCGCGGATTATTCGTTTGCAGATAAGTATTTATTATCCGCAAGTTTCCGAGCGGACGGTTCTTCCAAATTTTCGAAAGACAACCGATGGGGTTATTTCCCTTCCATATCGGCAGGTTGGCGTATATCCGAAGAACGATTTTTCGAAGCTTTAAAAAGCAAGGTTCAGAACTTGAAATTAAGAGCAAGCTGGGGTAAATTAGGAAATGAAAATCTTAGCTTCTCCAATAGCCCATTCTATCCGACATATACTATATACGCCAACTCGACGGATAATGACGGATACAATGTAGTATTCGGAAATAAAGAACACGCGACAATAGGACGATATGAATCCACATTGCCTAATCCTGATTTGAAATGGGAAACAACAACTCAATATGACGCCGGTATAGACGTTACATTCCTTAACGATTTTGACTTTGGATTCGATTATTACAGTAAAGATTCAAAAGACGTATTGGTAAACATTCCAATTCCGGCAATGTCAGGATTTAAAAGAAAAATCGTCAATGGAGCAAAAGTTCGCAACAGAGGCTTTGAATTTAATGCAGCTTATACGACCAAACTTACCAACGATTTGAGCATAAGAGCGTACGGAAACATAGCGACTGTAAGTAACAAAGTCACTTCACTTGGAGGCGGGACGCCTTTTTCTCTGACCAGCTATCGCGGCAGTAGTATAAATCGCGTCGAAAAAGGGCAACCTATCGGATATCTATGGGGATATAAAACAGATGGTATTTTTCGTACGCAAGCCGAAATTGACGCATATATCAACAAAGATGGCAAAAAGATACAAAAGGATGCCAAGCCCGGAGATATAAAGTTTGTAGATATAGACGGAAACGGGTCTATCGATGGCAATGACCGGACAAAAATCGGTAGCGGATTTCCAAAAGTAACGTATGGATTTGGTATTGACCTGACATATAAAGGATTTGATTTGAATATGTTTTTTCAAGGCGTTGGAGGTTCGCAAATATTTAATGCTCTGAAATATGAAGGAATGTTCGTTGATCCGCAATATAATCAATATGCTGCGATCAAGGGTCGTTTCCATGAAACGAATAATCCTGATGGCAAATTGCCCCGCGTAACGACAGATGATAAAAACGGAAACCGTAGCCGCTTTTCCGATTATTATGTAGAAAGCGGAAGCTATCTAAGAATGAAAACGTTGACATTAGGTTATACATTCAACAAAGAAATAACCGGCAAACTAAAACTTCAAAAGTTGAGGTTATACGCCACTGCCCAAAATTTATTCACGATCACTCCATACAGTGGTTTCGATCCGGATTTGGGTAACGCGTACGCCAATGAAAGAGGAAACAATTCTACTGAAATAGGCGTTGACCGCGGACAATTTCCTCAACCTCGTACTTTTATCTTCGGCGTTAACATCAACTTCTAAAAATCACAGTCATGAAATTATTATATAAATCAATATTATTCTCCATTGGTAGTATCTTAGTATTATCATCATGCGACCTTGACAAGTCGCCGTATGGAAATTCAACTTTCTGGTCGTCAAAAGAAGAAATCAAACTCGGTTTGGACGATGCCTACGAACCCTTTTATCACGAAGAAGGTTATGGACGCGGACAATGGTGGGCAGGCCCTGCCAGCGATGACATGACGATCAATCGCGACAAACCTGCCGATGCCGCTATTACCGAATTTACCATTGCCGGCAATACCAATAGTTCGAGCGGACAAGCCCAAAATTGGCAGTTAATGTATGAGGTAATACGCCGATCAAATGATGTCATGCGTCATACGACTCCCGATATTGAAATGACAGATTTTGACCGTGATGTCATATTGGGAGAAGCCAATTTCTTATGCGCTTACGCTTATTTCTATTTAGCAAAACGTTATGGGGGTCTTCCATTCTATGACTATAAAGACCCGAATAACATCAATAAGCCTCGCGAAACGAAAACCCAGACTTATAAGAATATCGAAACTTATTTGCAAACAGCTATAACTCATTTTGAAAACCAAAACTTATGGGTAAGAGAAAAAGTAAGCGGAGACGAAAACGCTTGGGGACGTCCTAATTTAGGGGCAGCTTACGGATTATTGGCTAAGGTATACGCTCATTGGGGCAAATACAGCGAAGCTAAAATTGCGGCTGAAAAAGTTATAAACTCCGGATATTATTCTTTAGATAAAACAAACAACAATGGTTTTGCGCATCTCTTTTCACTTGCGGGAGAAAAAAACAGCGAAGTACTGTTTAACTTAACTAACAAACCTATCCGCCAACAGGGAACCGTAACTTCTGTTATCTGTTTAGCCGGAAATATGTCGGGGGGTACGGGATGGCATTACTTTGCTCCTACCAAGAGCCTTTTCGATGCTTATGAAGCGGGTGATCTTCGTCGCGAAGTAACAGTCAAGACTGTCGGCGATACGATAAGTTATCCTCCCTATATCAAAATGTTACAAAAAGAAGAAAACGAGCTGGCTAAAAAAGAAGGACGCCCTGCCAAAACGATTACGGCGCCTCAACCGATACGGACAAACGATATTTCTGATATGAAGACAGGATATATGTGCGCAAAGTACTTAGCGGCATATAACGATTTGGATGGATGGAATTGGGAAACGGGACAAGACATTCCGTTATTACGCTATTCGGACGTATTATTAATCCATGCGGAAGCAATAATAGTTTTAGGCGGCGGAAGCCCGACAAATCCTGATGTAGGAGTATCTGCCGCAGCTTCTTCCTTCAATGAAGTTCGTGTACGCGCTTTCGGAGGCAATATGGCTAAAGCAATAGCTTCGCCGACATTCGACGATTTGGTGAAGGAGCGTCGTTGCGAGTTAGCTTATGAAGACGAACGCCATTATGATCTGGTACGCTGGGGATTGGCTAAAAAAGTATATGGAGCTGCAACAACGGCTACCGACCCTCGAGGAGCGAGGAACTTTGATCCTGTCAAAAACGCTCACTTCGCGCTTCCCCAGATCGAAATAGACGATTCGAGAGGCGTTTTGGCAAATAATCCGCTTCCGGGATATTCTTCATTTTGATTCACTTCAATATTATAATAATCCGGGGGCTGTTTGTCCCTCCGGATTTCCATATAAAACTTAAATACAACATGAAAAAGCATCTGCTATATTTCTTAGCATCAGCAACCCTTGCCGCTTGTTCATCAAACCCTAAAGAAGCTATCGACTATGTAGACCCCTTTATCGGAACGGGCTTTCACGGACATACTTATCCGGGGGCAACTACCCCATTCGGAGCTGTACAATTAAGTCCTGATACCCGAATAGGCAATTGGGACGCCTGTTCAGGATATCACTACACGGATTCGACTATTATTGGATTTTCGCATACGCATCTGAGCGGAACGGGTTGCATCGATTTGGGCGATATACTTTTCCATCCTACGACCAAAGAAATAAATCATCGGGCGGAAGGTCGTTACATATTTGACCCATATCCATTCTCCCATAAAGACGAAAAAGCTTCACCGGGATATTATTCGGTCGATTTAAAAACAGAAGGTATTAAAGCCGAACTTACGGCAACGAAGTATGTAGGCGTACATCGATACGCTTTTGACGGTGGACTTGACGCAAAAATCGTAATAGATATGACGCACTTATTAACCGATGAAACTATCGATTCGCTTTCTTTAAAACAAACCGCTCCCAATGAAATTGCGGGAATGCGGCGTTCGCAAGGATGGGTAACGAATCAGTACGTATATTTCGTGGCTCAATTTTCAAAAGATTTCAGATCAACCGATTTTTTAGATGATAATAAACAGGTCGTCATCCTATTTGGAAAATCGGATGGTTCGCCAATTGTCGCAAAAGTTGGTCTATCAGCCGTCAGTGAAGAAAATGCCCGCCTGAATCTTGAAAATGAGGTAAAAGATTTTGATTTCGACGCAATACGTCTTTTAGCTCGTACCCGATGGGCGGAACGATTAAACGCCATTACGGTAGAAAGTCCAACAGAAGATAATTTAAAGAACTTCTATACAGCTATGTATCATTCGATGATAATGCCTAATATTATGAGTGATACCAACGGACAATATCGCCGTCATGATATGAAAACAGGTCAGGTACCGAATGGGAAAAATTATTATTCTGCATTCTCTATTTGGGATACCTTCCGCGCATGGAATCCGCTGATGACTTTGATAAATACGGATCTTGTAAATGATATGGTTTATTCATACAAAGAAATGTATGACGCTTCGGGCGAATTGCCAATCTGGCCATTATCGGCAGGCGAAACCGGTACAATGATCGGTTATCATTCGGTATCCGTGATTGCAGACGCTTATATCAAAGATATCCTGAAAGATAATGACATGAAAACAATTTATGAAGCCGTGAAAGTATCTTCGGACAAGAACAAAAAAGGGTCGGATTACTATCTCAAATATGGTTTTATCCCTTCAAATATAAAGAAAGAGTCTGTCTCTTGCGTTTTAGAATACGCTTACGACGATTGGTGTATTGCTCAGATTGCTGCAAAATTGGGATATGCCGAGGATAGCGAACGTTACAAAAAGCGGGCATTGTCTTATATTAATGTATTTGACGGATATACTAAATTCTTCAGAGGAAAACGTATGGATGGCAATTGGGAGTATCCGTTCAATCCTTATGCGCCGGGACGTGATTATACGGAAGCGACTGCTTGGCAATACAGATTTTTCGTTCCTCACGACGTACAGGGATTAGTACAGCTGTTCGGAGGACGTGAAGCATTTATAACAGCGCTGGATAGTTTATTCGTAGCCGAATCCAAAGTCGATGGCGATATGGCGGACATCACAGGTATGATAGGACAGTACGGACAAGGGAATGAGCCAAGCCACCATATGGCTTACTTATACAATTATGTGGGTCAGCCATGGAAAACTCAATATTGGACTCGTCGCATATTGGACGAACTATACAAGCCTACTCCCGAGGGTATTAGCGGTAATGAAGATTGCGGACAAATGTCAGCATGGTATATATTGAGTAGTTTGGGCTTTTATCAAGTTTGTCCGGGAACAGATCAATTCATTGTTACGACGCCACTTTTTGATAAAGCGATCATTAAGTTAGCGAATGGAAAAACGTTAACGATTACGGCTAATGATCCGCTAAAAAATACGTACATTGATAAAGTCACATTAAACGGGGTCGATATTCCTGAAAATTACTTAAATTACAAACAACTAATGAATGGGGGAAATCTTGAATATCATTTGACCGATAATCCTAATAAACAACATGCAACGGAAGCTGAATACTTTCCTCAATCATTGACAAAAGGTAATTTCGTATCCATTCCCTATACTTTGAATGATTTAGATTTGTTTATTGATAATATTGATGTAATTTTAGGCTCAGCTACTGAAAACGCAAAAATATATTATACTTTAAATGGAAAAGAACCTGACGAATCGTCATTTTTATATGAAAAACCAATACATATAACCGCTACGACAAATATAAAAGCAAAGGCTTTCAAAGACGGATATCAACCAAGCGGCACATTCAATATCGTGGCGACAAAAGCTGTTTTAGAAAAGGCTGTTGCGGCAGGCGGTACTGAAAACGGAACTAATTTCACTTATTACGAAGGTGATTTTAACAGAGTAAGCGATATGTTCAAAACTCAGGCAAAGGATAAAGGAATCATGCCAACGCCTACGATTGCCAACGCTAAACAGGAAGATCATTTTGCATACGCGTTCGAAGGTATTATCCTTGTACCGGAAGATGGCGTATATGAATTTATGACAAGATCAGATGACGGAAGCGTTCTTTATATTAATAATAAACCGGTCGTAAATAATGATGGGTCACATGCGGCGATAATGGCGACAGGTCGCGTCGCTTTGCATAAAGGGTATCATCGTTACCGTTTATTATATTTTGAAGATTATGAAGGAGAGCATTTAAGTTGGGGATGGAAAACGCCATCATCTAACGGATTTGTCGCTATTCCTACCGAAAACTTATTTGT
>CALYRA010000032.1 GCA_945292135.1 uncultured Dysgonomonas sp. | reverse complement strand
CATGCTCGCTCAATCCCTTCAGATTCAGTTCTTTTATTCCCTCCGCTACAAAATACGCAACCTTTGTAGCTCCTTTCTCCATCATATGGGTATCATCTTGTAGACCTTCGGGTTTGGCGTGGTCGACTCCTGCTTCTACCCAACGATAGTAAGGTTTGGAGGCTTCGTCGCCCAACATAATTACAAAATCTCTGGTTTTCAGGTTAATGTCTATCATCGGAACGGAATACTCCTTAGCTATTTGACGAGTTATCGCCGGATAACCTTTCAGACGGTCATCAATCAGATTTCCATCTTTAAATGTACGCATCACAACAGATGTCAGTAAGACAGGATTAGCATTTTTAGCTTTTACGTCCTCTATCATCTTTATTAGATTTTTTCTATAATCTTCATAAGAAGCATGCCTTTCAGGTCGTGTAGAAGCATCATTATGCCCAAATTGAATAAAAACATAATCGCCCTGACATACTTCCGATAACAGTTTATCCCAACGACCTTCTTCTATAAAAGTTTTGGTACTTCTGCCGCCCATTGCATGATTAGAAACTTTGACGTCTTTATCCAAGAATAGGGATAACATTTGTCCCCAACCTTTTATCAAACCATCTTTTTCTTCATTATAAGTTTGCGCGGTAGAATCTCCTGCAATAAAGATGGTTATAGGTTTGTCCGATGATGTGAACGCACACATCACAAAAAATAATAATGTTATTGATAAATACTTTTTCATATTTTATAATTTTCGAATAACGATACATGCCAATTTGTACAGAAATAGCGGATCAACGAATTTATTATTCTTTCCAGACAGACACTCCTGCCGTTTCGATTTCCTTTCCTCCGATAATATATTTTACATTATCAGATAAGGGCAAAGAATAGGTTTTATCCGCATAATTCACCGCAATTCCAAAACCGTCCCTGTATTCGATATGTAGTCCTTCCGGCAAATCCAAAATGGGAATATTCAGTAGGCTATATAATTTTTTCAAAACAGCCTTTTCCATTTCCCCATCCTGCGAATCAACGCCTATATAGGTTACCGTACCTTTACCCAATTTATGAAAAGTGATTGCGGGACTTCCTTCATAAAAGTCGCCCAAATAAGTCGCCCATACTTCAGTGCCTTTATCCGGCGAAAGTATCTCGCCCCAACTTGTCCATAAATAGTTTTTACCGTCAAATGATATGTTATCGGGAGTTTGAGGAAGAAGTAAATCATAAAAATCTATCTTTGCGCCAATAAGAGGATAAATAGGAGCAGCGAAAGGAGCTTCAAATAATTGCCCATTGCGATTCTTATGCCCTGTCCGACAGGACAAGACCAAATTACCTCCTTTTTCGACATAATCCATCCATCTTTTTATTAGCTTTTCATCTATTAATTCATAGGCAGGAGCAACTATGACATTATATTTGGCGAAATCGTTTCTTTCATCTATAAAATCGACGGGAGCGCCAAATTTTTTTAAAGCGTCATAATATTTATCTATATGATTTTTGGTATTCCATTCCGTTGTTTGTTTGTTTTTCTCTATTTCCCAAGCATTCTCATGATTGTAAAGAATAGCGGTTCTGCGTTTTTCGTATGATTTAGGATTTTTATTAGTAGGATCATACTCTTTGCGAAGTTTGGCTATTTCCTTTATAAAGTCTGTATATTCCAATCCGTTTTTGGTAGGAGTGACGCCATCAGTTCCTACAATCCCATTATGATATAATTCCGTTCCGTAAATAGGCTGACGATAACGATATGTACATGTAAAACTGCTGCCTCCTGCAAATACATGCCACAACCAGAGACGAACAGCTCCGGGTAATGGCTGCGGATTGATTTTTCCCCAATTGACCTGACCCGGTTGGAGTTCCATAACTCCATAAATAACATCTATGGTACGGAAGAAGTCATTTGATTTGGCTATTCTTTCAACAGGTCCAAGACGATACCCCTTTCGCCCGATTCCATAATTTGCTCCAAATACCATATAACGCGTATAAGAATGAAAATCAAGCTCGTTGCTTTTTCTTAAATGACCATCCGCATATTCAGGTATGTAGTTTGTTGTTATCCACTGATTCGGATTTGCATGTTTGCGAATAACTTTCGCTTGCTCATCAAGGAAAGACGATATTTCGTCCGTATAAAATCTGTTATAATCCAGTATCTGATGAGTATTCATAAACATTTGTGAAACCCGAGGTATATTTATCTGCGAAAAATCAGAATATACCTGACTCCAAAAAGCTGTTCCCCAAGCCTTGTTTAAAGTATCTATATTCTGATATTTATTTTTCAGCCAAACTCTGAATCGCTCGTACGCATCCTTTCCATAATCTTGTGTGGGACGTGGCTCGTTATCCAGTTGCCAACCCATGATTCGTTTATCTTTACCGTAATGTTGAGCTAATTTGTCAATCATTTTTAAGGAATATTCCCTGAAATAATTGTTTGACACGGAAGGATGTTGGCGAGCGCCATGATCCATCTTCTTGCCGTTTTCGTATTCTTTCAGAATGTCGGGATGTTTGCGTACCAACCAAACAGGCGGAGTTGCCGTAGAAGTACACATAATAACTTTCAAGCCGTTTTTGTCTGCTATATCAACAGCTTTATCCAGCCAATCAAAATTATAAACACCTTCCGATGGCTCGAGCTGCGCCCATGCGAATTCTGCATAATGTACAAAATCAAACCCCAGTTCTTTTATTTGCTTTAAATCCCTTTCCCATTGCGATTCATCCCAATGCTCAGGATAATAATAAGTTCCGACAATGGTTAAATCTTTTGGATTGAAATATTCTTTATTCCTTTGCGCCGACAAATTTTGTATTCCTACCAAGCATATAGCAATTAAAATAAATAAGAAAGATTTCTTCATGGTTGCATTCTTTTTAATTCCTCAATAGTTACGGATCCCAACAATCCCGATGGCGTAGTACCCCATGTGTCGAAACGGGTATCTTTATAAGTGATGCTTACAAAGTTTATTTCATGGAAGATACGCCATTCTACGCCCTTACGGTCATAATCGGCTATGCGATTGGCAGGAAGATTGGTAACATCTATTTCTATCATATTTTCTCCATTTTGAAGAAATGAAGCAATATTCGTTTCGAAAGGAACGGCAATTAAAGTTCCCGCATCTTTTCCGTTAACGGTTACTTTAGCGCTTTCCCGAACATCTCCCAACGAAAGGCGGTATTCGCTATCCGGATTCTTTTGAAAATCAAATTTAATTGAGTAACGACCTGTACCCATATTCCGTTTCAAATCTTCATTATTCAGTTCAGTCCATGAGCCCAGATTAGAAAGATCAAACTTTTCGGATATTTCCGGTTCGCTATGAAGGAAGCTCAAAGTCCATCCTTTTTGTAAGTCTATTTTCTTTCCGGCGGATTGATAATAAACCCAATCTTCGACATTGATATTGTTATTAAATGTTTTTAGAATAATTGATTCGCCGGGTTTTAGTTGCATATATACTTCGGTTTTCCCATTGTTCTCCCGTAAACAGGCTTTTCCCTTTTTGCCTGTCATAGGGTCGAAGTACATAGCGCTTTTAGCTTTTACTCCTAAATTTACCCATCCATCAATGGCGTTATTCCTTAACATAGTCATAAAATAATGATAGCCGTTTTCGTGCGCGCGGCGTATCAGACGTCCACCCGATTCGGATACAAAAGGCTCATTTGCGACTTCACTTTTCGAAAGAATATCTTTATAATTTTTCCCAGTGATAATTCTTCCTTTTCCCAATTTATTGACCGATACATTTTCGAACGAATCTATTTTAGGGAGTTGATCGAGTAAAGATTTGAATAGTACTCTTCTTTCTTCTAATTTGGATAATCCCGGAACATCGGAAGGATAGTTTTCAGCAAAGATAATGGTAGCGCCTTGTTCTGCCAGTTTGTTAATTTGCTGCAATGTTTCTAAAGGAATCAATTTAGCGGCAGGCAAAATCAAAGCTTTATAAGTTGTTCCGCCTTCTGTTTTTAGCAATCCGTTTTCGATAGAGGTCGTTCGAATAAATTGGTCTGAAATGTAATCCAAATCATAACCTAACGACATAATATCGTCAACTCCCTGACAAAATTTAGGCAAGCGTTCACGCATTCCATGTATGGCGAACGTTGTAAAAAAATTTCCTTTTTGTTCTTCCCAAATATCATAAATTGGCAGATAAAGCAAATAATCATTATCAGGCTTTCCAGATTGCAAAAAAGATTGTACCCGCGCTATATATTTGAAAAATGAAGGAGAATCTTTCCAGAATGGATTTGTTGGCGACATATCAACGGATGCGTAAAATTTCCAACCCGGCCAAGCCGCATCCTCAGGTGAATAAGTCGTTCCATGAAAATAAACATGATTAACGCCTGATGTAAACATCTGATCTATTTCAGGTTTACATTGTGATAAAGAAGTTCTGAAATGTTCTGTCAACCATGTGAATGTTTCGGAAGACGTAAATTGTTTGCCTGCAATATGCGCGGCTGAAGATGCATACTTCAGGATGGAAGGGTCGCTGTCGTTTTGTTTCCGAATAGAATCTTTTCTCAAATAAGGAATATCAAAATCTGTAATTCCAAAAGATTCGCATTCGGGAATATCCACAGAAGCGTATATATCTATAAGATTGGCAGGCGAACCGTGAGCCTGATTTCTTGTTGTCGCCTTGTGTTTATGTGCCCATTCAGTCCAAGACTGCGTAAAATTCTCTTTTAATATCTCGCTTACGGTTTCCCTATAATCACATATAACACGCGCCGAAATATCTGTTTCGCCTTCCGCAAGTAACTCAGGAAAATAATCTTGCAATTTATAACCTCTTCTATTTTCAAATTGCTCCAATAAATCAGCAGTCCAGTCTGCTCCATATACTTCGTATGAGTCATTAAAGAAGCTGTTCGGATAGTTGGTATCGGTATTTGCAAATGCTTTATCAAATTTACCTAAATAACGCATTACTGCATTTTTGTCAAAATGGTTCAATACATATCCTTGCCCGCCGGGAGCCGCGCGTTTTACTTTTTGCAAAGTTTTACCTATAAATAAAGCGATAAGTTTATAATTATCTCCTTGCGGAGTAGTCCATTCTAAGTTACCTTCCGGCGAAACTTTATCGGTAATATCCAATTTTTCGCCTTTCGTAGCGTATGCTATTACTTTGCTTAGTTTTGCGAATTCCCTTTGTTTTTCATCTTTTACAATGATATTTTCTTTTAGCCTTTGACCTGCTTTTAATTCATATTCCTGAAAAATAGCTTTTGTCGCAGCGTCTTCTATCGTAATTTCAGAACCACCGAAAGGCCATCCTGTACCTGTATTCATATCTACTCCTATTCCCAAGCGGTTTGCTTCCGTTTCAGTAAACGCAAGCATTTCCATCCATTTAGGAGACAAATAATCAATATAATATTCTTCACGTCCTTTCACTCCGTAAATTGGGGTTATCTCAACGCCGCCTATACCGACTTTAGCCAATTCGCCAAGGTTGTAAGTAAGTCCTTTTTGGTCTACATCGCTGCCCATCCACCACCAACGCGTCCAAGGCTTGCTCTCCTTTGTTATTTCAGGCCATTCGGTATTGGATTTATTGTTTGAACAGCTTATCAAAACAAATATGGAAATAACCGTTATAAGTGTTTTTTTCATAGACATTTGAATAGTACATTTAAAAGATAACGTTCTTCAATTCGTCGGGAGCGTCTTTCGTTTCTATATTGATGCGTTCGCCCTCTTTTCTTGTTAAATCTTCAATAAGCGAAAGATTCAATGATGATTCGGGAACAAATAAATTAGAATTCATATATTTCAAAATCGAATGATATAATTGGCGCGCAACCGGTCGGTTATCCAAATCTGTTTTTAAATCGGCACTGCAAACCATTATTTTACCTTTGCCGATATTCGCTTCAAATAACATTCCCAACTTACGATTGACAAACCACGTATCAATAGGTTGTATGATGGCTTGAAAATCGGGAGGAAAACTATTCATTTCCATTATTTGAGCTTTATAAATAATTTCCCACCATTGCAAACCTGTATAAGAATCGGTCGGAAAATCCTTGAATACCGGATGGAAATTGTTTATTAATGTCCCTTCCGTATGAGGAGGTCGCATCTTAAACCATGACGTATTCCAAAAAGACGGCGTCATATATTGTACAACATCCTTTCCTTGCTCTACTTTCCCGGCAAGTAGCAGCAATATTTTTCCTCCTTTGTCTAATGCTTCTTTTGTGTTGTCATCTATCTTATCGGTAATGTAAATGTCTTCTGTATTTTGATTTGGTAATGTCTGCGGATATACCCAGAAATCCCAATTATTCGACACCTCCATACAATCGAAAGATACTTCTAAATTAAGTTTCTCTGCTTTTTCTATTGATTGCAAAGGGAATGATATTGTTCCAAGCTGTTGACAATTTCCTATTTGTATATCTTTTGGTGATAATTGCCCTTTTGCGATTACTTTTCCGTAAGTATTTTTTATCTTCCAATAAGTCGGTATTTGCTTTAATGCTTTTTCTCCGAAATGGGCAACTTCGATATTTGCGATTAATGTTTCATCATTTTTAAAAACAAATTTATCCATGCGTGAAAGTAGTACTGTTGATGAACAGAATTTTCGAAACTCATCCGCATTTATATATCCTTTTTCTTCCCAAAACGCATTTAATACCCCCACTAAGGCTGTCCCCTGTCCTGTATAATCATTCAAACTGAGCAGCTGAAATCCTGCGTAATCAGGTGTTCGTAATGTTTTTTCTATTTCGTGTTTGTAGCACAATGCTTGCAACTTACCGGAGGCTTGTAAAAAATCAGAGCTTAAATCACCCATATTTCTGTCTTTTAGGTCTTGACGAAATAGTTCGAAATTACGGGCGCGCATTACTCCGGTGTATTTTTTTATTTCGGTAAAGTCGGGAAAAACGCACCATTGACCTGTTTCATGCGATACATAAGGTTGACGAACGGTATCTATCCGTGATCTGTAATCCGAGTTTGATTCGGGTTGATTGTTCCAAGCCAATCCGCGAGCGCCTGCTTTTACATGATATTGGTTTTGTAGTTGCCATGCCCAACTATTACCAACAGATGCTCCTGTATAAACTCTCCTTGAATCCGCTTTTTGCCAATAATCTACAAATTTGCTTACCCATGGAATCCAACGCCCGCGTGGCTCATTGCCAATAGCAAACATACAGAATGATGGATAGTTTCCGTATATTTTAATTATTCTTTTAGCCTCTTCCCAAAGGTAATCGTCAACAGGTCTTCCGTCTCCTAACGACGAACCATGATTAGGCCATGAAGGTCCTTCGGGTTGTAAATAAAATCCGACCAAATCGGCTGCTTCCATAGCTGCTTCGGGCGGACAATAGGAATGAAAACGCATATGGTTCAATCCGAAATTACGACAGATTTGAAACACCCTTATCCATGATTCTACGTCCATTGGCGCGTATCCTGTCAGGGGAAAAATGCAATTCTCTACAGCCCCCCGAAGCATTGTTTTCTGTCCATTTACATAGAAATACTTACCATGGATCGTAAATTCACGCATTCCGAAACGTGTTTCTTTGACGTCTGTACCTTTGTTCGTTTTCAAAGTTGCAGTTAATTTATACAGATTCGGATCGAATTCATCCCAAGTCAGGAAATCATTACCCATAGGCAATTCTATTTCAATCAAAGTTGATTTTCCTTTAGCTGAAAAAGGTTTTGATACAGTATTAATTTTATGTTTGGTTTTACTATTGAAACTTTCCGCATCTATCGAAATATTACACGAAGCATTTCCTTCTATATTTATTTTTAAGATTGCTTTCTTATTTTTAAGATCAGGATATATTTGTATATCCTCAATAAAAGTTGTATGTA
>CALYRA010000031.1 GCA_945292135.1 uncultured Dysgonomonas sp. | reverse complement strand
AATACCACCATCAGAAATAAAAGCATAGATCGTTTGATCCATTCTTTCTCCAAAACGGTGTTTAAGAAATTTAGCCGCAATGGCTGCGCCGACGGCGAAAGTGTGCCCCTGTCCTAATGGCCCTGATGTATTTTCTATTCCCCGAGTTATGTCTCTTTCGGGATGTCCGGGGGTCACACTTCCCCATTGGCGGAATTGTTTTAAGTCTTCTAAAGTAAATTTGCCTGTTAAACAAAGTGTCGCATATAGCATGGGCGACATGTGACCGGGGTCGAGGAAGAAGCGATCGCGACCTTCCCACATGGGATTTTCAGGATCATAGATTAAAAATTCAGAGAATAAGATATTAATAAAATCCGCTCCTCCCATTGCGCCACCCGGATGTCCCGACTTTGCTTTTTCGACCATTGCCGCTGATAGTACGCGTATATTGTCCGCAGCTCTGTTTAATTGATAGGTATCATTCATCTGGTTTGATTAATTTTCAGATTATATGTTCTTTTCTTTCATAAACTCATGTTCGTATTCGTTGATCCGGTTCACTTTAGGTATAGATCCTCCTCCTCCAAATTCTGAGTCCAACCAGATATCCAGTAGATTCTTTGCCAGTTCGGTACCTATGACGCGTTCCCCGAAACAGATTATTTGTGCATCATTACTCTTGCGCGCTCTTTGGGCTGAAAAAGGATCATGGCATACCGCTGCCCTCACTCCCGGAACTTTGTTGGCTGTGATGGACATTCCTATTCCTGTACCGCAAACTAAGACAGCGCGTTCAAATTCGCCTTTAGCTACTGCTTTGGATACTGCTACCGCTACATCGGGATACAAGACTACTTCACCTTCTTTCGCGCCAAAGTCAACTACTTCGAACCCTTTGCTTTCCAGATGCTTTATTAGTTCTACTTTTAATCTGTACGCTGCTTCATCGCAGCCTATAGCTATTTTCTTTTTCATCATTTCTTTTGTTTATTGAACATTTGCGGATTCTTTTACGAGCAGATCATTTATTGAATCTGCCATTGCTGTCAGGATAATGCAACAAGAGGTCGCTCCTGCATCCAATACGCCTCTGGAGCGTTCTCCCAAACGGCTCGAACGTCCAAACTTTGCAACAAGGTTTTTGGTAGATTCTCTTCCTGCTTCAGCCGCTTTTTTCATATCGATCAAAGCTGCATCAAAAGATTTGTTTTCTTTTACGGCGTTATTTAAGGCGTCAACGGCGGGAGCTAATGTATCAACAAGCGTTTTATCTCCTACTTTTGCGTCAACTATCCCCGAGAGTCCTTCTAATCCTGTAGAGAGCATCTTCGAGAATGTATTCAGGTCTATTTCGTCTTTATCTTCTGCCGCCTCAGCCATATCTATCAGTATAGTTCCATAGATAGGTCCCATAGATCCGCCTATTTCGGTCAATAATATTGTTCCTAATTCGGCTAACCCATCAGTGAAAGAAATATTTTCTTCTTTGAAGCGTGTTTCGAATACGGTAAAACCTTTGTTCATATTCGCGCCATGATCACCGTCTCCGATCAACCCGTCCACTTCGCTGAGGTAGGCTTTATTATCTTGAATTGCTTTCACCATCGAAAACAATATCTTTTTACCTTCTTTATTTCTAAATGTTTTCATTATTTCCATTTTTAATTTTTGACAATTAAAATTGTTTTAGACCAACGCTATTTGCAGGCATATCAATAAGTTCTTTTAATTCATCATCTAATTTCATAACCGTTAGCGTTGCTCCCATCATTTCTAATGATGTGAAATAGTTACCAACATACGATTTATGAATTTTGATTCCTTTGGCGCTTATGAGTCTTTCTATTTCGTCGTATAATACGTAAAGTTCCATTACGGGTGTTGCGCCCAATCCCGAAACTAATACGACTACCTCATCGCCTTTGACAAAAGGATAGTCAGGTAATACCACGTCTACCATCCGTTTAGCCATATTGTTAGCAGTCTCAAGCGGACAAACTTCAATACCTGGCTCGCCATGGTGACCGATGCCTACTTCCATTGTTCCTTCTTTAATCTCGAAATTTGGATGTCCAACTGCCGGTAAGACACAAGGCGTTAGACCAATACCGATACTTCGCGTATTATCAATCGCTTTTTGTGCCGCATTGATAACTTCATCTAATGAAGCGCCCTTATTTGCTTTCGCTCCGCCGATTTTCCACATTAAGACTTCACCGGCTACCCCACGACGTTTTTCGCGTTGGTCTTTAGGCGCCGATGCTACATCGTCATTAGCTACGACTGTTTTTACTTCTATGCCTTCTTTTTTAGCCATCTTTACAGCCATTTTCACATTCATATTGTCGCCCGAATAGTTTCCATATAGACAAGCGACTCCTTTACCTCCATTGGCTGCTTTGAAAGCATCGAAAAATGCTACCGCAGTAGGTGATGAACATATCTCGCCAACCGCAACGGCATCGCACATATTTTTTCCTACATAACCGATAAAAGCAGGTTTGTGACCTGAACCTCCACCCGTTACGACTCCAACGCGATTCTCTACTGATTCTTTTGATTTGACAACACGTTGATTATGTGTTTTTTCTACAATGTCATTGTGTGTTTTTAAGAAGCCGCTTAGCATTTCATCAACAATGTTGTCCGGGTTATTTAGTATTCTCTGCATGATGATTATATTTTGTTATTATTTTTTTCTTTTTTAAACAAAAGCTCCGCCAAAACATGTCAGTTGTAACATGTTTAAGTTTTTGTAAATAAGGATGTTGTTAAATTACTTAATAGTAAAGCCTCCGTCAATCAGTAAATTATGTCCTGTAATCATAGCCGCCGCTCCGCTACATAAGAAGGCTATTGTTCCCGCTATTTCATCCGGTTCGGCAAATCGTTCGGATGGCATCTGTTTCTTAAATTGATCGCCTACTGGACCATCCCAAGCTTTATGACCAAGTTCGGTAAGAACTACTGTTGGCGATACCGCATTTACTCTTATTCCGTATTTACCCCATTCCATAGCCAGTACTTTTGTCATCGCTATTATAGCACCTTTAGAGGCGCAATAGGCTACATGCCTGTCCAACGCAATAACGCCGGCTTGTGAAGCCATATTTATTATGCAACCACTTATTTTATTTTCTATCATATATTTGCCTGTTGCCTGTGCCATTTTGAAGGATGCTTTCAGATTCACTTCCATAGTTGTATCCCACATTTTGTCATTAAGTGTTTCGGCTTGATCGAGTGCGACAATACCTGCGCAATTTACTAATATATCAATAGTACCGTATTTTTTGCCTGCTTCTTGGATTACTTTTTGCCGATAGGTTTCATTTGTTATATCTCCGGATATTCCGATAGAGTCACTTGATAAGCTTTTTGCTATTTCATCAACTTTAGGGTTGAGGTCGGCAAGTATTACTTTAACGCCTTTTTTTACAAAGAATTCGGCAGTTGCTCTGCCTATTCCTGCTGCGCCTCCTGTAATTATTGCTACTTTATCTTTTAACGAGAAGTTTGTATCCGCTCCGTAATATTTTAACATGGTAATGATTTTAGGTGATAGTTTTCAATTGGAGCCGGAAAATAAGGTTAAGTAATTGATTCCGGCTCCATTGATTTTTTATATAAAGCTAATATTTACGCTTTCATGTCGGGGACAAGTATGATTTTAAGCGCTCCGTTTTCTCCCGTACTTGCCAATTTAAAGCCTTCCGCCCATTTTTCGAGAGGGAATTTATGCGTAACAACTCCTTCTGTCGGTAGTTTGCCTTTGCCAATCCAATCAATAACGGTATCATAACAATATGGACTTAGGTGAGATCCAAGCAAGTCTAATTCTTTACGGTCACTAATAATACTCCAATCTACGGTAACAAGTTTACCGAATACGCTAAATTCAACAAAGGTTCCCATTTTACGGATAGCTTCCAATCCTTGTTGTACACTTGACGGGTGACCTGTTGCTTCGATATAAATATCACAACCATAGTTGTTTGTCATTTCTTTGATTGCTTTTACTACATCCATTTTTGATGGGTTCATAACAATATCCGCCCCGAATTTTTTAGCTAATTCCAGTCTTTCGTCTTTCATGTCAAGAACAACCAGACATTTTGGATTATGCTGTTTGATTGCGCCAACCATACCAAGCCCAAGAGTTCCCGCTCCTGAAAGGACAACGACATCCGTAACGCCTACTTTTGCTCTTTGAACGCAATGGTACGAACATGCGTATGGTTCGATAAGGATAGCTTTTTCGATAGGCAAATCTTTCGGTACGAGATAGTTTAATGATTCTTTAGTCAATTTTATGTACTCTGCCATACCGCCGTTAACGTTATTTTGAAAACCATATAAATCATGTTTTTCACACATCCAATGACGACCTGTTTTACAGAACATACATTCTTCACAAGGAACTATTTGTTCAGGGCAAATACGATCCCCGATTTTGAAATTTCCTTTTGCTTTTTTTCCTATTTCTACGACTGTACCTACAATTTCATGTCCCGGTATCATAGGAGCTTTTATATATGATGGACTGCCGTCCCCGCCCCAAAAACTTGGCGCGCCTCCAAATGCTTTTGTATCTCCGGCGCAGATTCCACAGGCTTCAACTTTTAAGATTATTTCTTCTTCTCCGGCGCGAGGAGTATCAACTATTTCAAAACGATAATCTCCGGGAGCATACGCTACAACCGCTTTCATTTTTTCGGGTAAATTGATCTTTTCCATGATTCTTTTTTAAGGTTTTATAATTATATCTGATTTGTCTGATAGTTTTTAGTCAATTTCAGATTAGATATTTAAGGGTAAATATTTGTACAGCTAATTTAGAAGTTAAGAAATTATTTTTTTCATAATGAAGATTCTTTAAATTATGCAACCGTTCCCGCAACCGTTCCCATTTTATACAACCGTTCCCGCAACCGTTCCCATTTTACATAACTATTCGCGTAACCCCTTTCATTTTTTGCGAGATAAATTATAATTGTTATTTTTAGGTACCTAAAATTTAACCATACTATGAAATATGTAACTATAAAAGATATTGCTAATAAACTAAGTATCTCAAAATCTACAGTCTCCAGAGCTTTAGCAAATGATTCTAATGTCAGTCATGAAACCAAAGAAAAAGTTATAGCTTTAGCCAATGAATTGGGATATAAAAGGAATGAACTGGCGGCTTGCTTAAGGCATAATCAGAGTAGAGCAATAGGAATTATAGTACCGGAAATGATTACCCCCTTTTTCTTATATGTTATTATAAGCATTCAGAAAGTTTTGAATGAAAATGGTTTTAAGGTAATTATAACGCAGTCGCATGAAGATACGCAGGCTGAACTCTATAATTTGCAATTGATGGATGATTATAGAGTGGATGGAATTATAATGAGTATTTGTCATAAAGAGCAAAATTTAAAAGAATATATACGTCTCGAAAAAAAGGGAATACATATCGTATTTTTTGATAGTGTACCTCCTAAAATGTATGCTCCCAAAGTGATTGTCGATGATTATAAAAAGTCATTTTTCATGATGGAACATTTAATACGGTCAGGTAGAAAAAGAATTGTACATCTTGCCGGTCCTGATCGCATACCCAATACATCCGAACGGAAAAGGGCTTATAAAGATGCTTTAGCCAAATTTGGTATAGATTATGATCCGAATCTTGTAATTGATGGTGAAAATAATCGTTCGGAAGGAGAACGGCTTATTATGGATTTTCTGAAAAAAGATATATCATTTGACGCTTTATTTTGTTTTGGAGAAACCCTTTCGATAGGAGCTTTAAATTATTTACAGACACAAGGTATAAGAGTACCTGAAGATGTGGCGATTTGTGGCTTTTCGGGTACATATCTCGGCACAATTGTAACTCCACAGCTTACAGCTATTCAACAGCCTTTTGAGGAAATGGGCAAGGTTTCGGCGGAATTAATGATAGAGAGATTAAACAACCCTGATACGCCTTGCCGTACGGTAACTCTCGATGCTGAAATTATTATAAGAAAGTCTACATAATTATTTCAAATTTAAAACTACTTTTTAATGTATCGGTAATATAACCTTGATTTACATCGTCTTAATATAGTCTTTTGCCTGAATCAGATTCTAAGATTTTATTGTGGAATATTATCATGAGATTTTAGACCAATGCCGTGTCTTCGGTTCAGTGAAGACAATCTTTACTTATAAATTTCAATAAGAATATCGTGTCTATTTAAATCTTATATGTAATAGATCTTTAAAGGAAGCTTGATTTTAAACAGTTTAAATTAATTGAACAAAATAAATATCAAATCTTAACTGATATGCTTTGTTGTTAAAAAATAATAACATTTTTTTACTCTTGAATTTGGAAATCGAAATATTTCAATATTTCGGTGCAAGGGAATCCGGTGCAAAACCGGAGCTGTACCTGCAGCTGTATTCCTCATCATGTTGATTGACATTCTTAAGCCACTGTTCATGAAAGAATGGGAAGGCGTCAATAAGAGGAGAGCCAGAAAACCTGCCAGATAACGACAAAACACCAAGCTTCCAGGAATAGAAGTGGTTGTGTAATACAAACGTATTCATTACTATTTTAGTACCATTCAAGGAAACTCGATGTTTTATTTTATTGATTTATAATAAAATAAGATATATGAAGTTTTATACATTTTTGATAGCTGTCTTTCTATGCTATCAAATGGCAGATGCTCAAAGATATTCACTGAGCGGAATCGCAGTAGATAAAACAGATAATAGTCCACTTATCGGTGCATATCTGTCTATCAAAAGCAAAAATATAAATGTTCAGTCTCAAACCGGAGTAAATGGAGGCTATATCATAAAAGACCTGTCAAAAGGTACATATATTATAACAGTATCTTTTATCGGATATGAAACCTTGCGGGATACAATAGTGATGGAAAAAAACACATCTGATCACAATTATAACCTAACCCCTAAAGATTCAGAAATACAAGAAGTAGTTATTACCGGCACCGGCACGGAACATTATTTAAAAGATGCTCCGGTTCAAACGGAGGTAATCAGCGGGAAAGCCTTGAAAGAATATTCGGGACGTAGCATTGAAGATGTTTTAGGTGGGCTATCTTCCTCCTTGACATTCAATCAGAATGACATGGGAAGCAATCTTCAACTTAATGGACTTAAGAATGATTATATTCTTATTATGCTCGATGGCAGAAGGATAAATGGAGATATAGGAGGGCAAAACGATCTAAATAGAATAAATATGAACAACATCGATCGTATTGAGATTGTAAAAGGTGCCGTATCTTCCCTTTATGGATCGGATGCTATCGGGGGTGTCATCAATTTTATATCTAAAAAAGAAAAAGATAAATTTTCAATTTCAAATACAACGAGAATAGGTGAATATGCTGATATAAATCAAAGTAATAATGTCAAACTGAACCATGGTAATTTTAAATCTTCAACCTCTTTTGCATTAAAACATACCGATGGGTGGCGTAATACTACTCAAGAGTGGCATAGAGGTAAATTGATTCAGAATAGCGTAACCAAAACGATCAATCGTTCAACCAATTACCTTATTTCCGAAAATTTAGGTTACAAAGTAAATAAACAGTTGGAATTAAACGCCGACATATCTTATTATGAAAAATGGACATATCGTCCAACTGGCGAACCATTGTGGCGCGCGAACGGTTTTTATTATCGTAATCAAACTTATGGTACCGGAGCGAAATATAATCTTTCTGGCAAAAATATCATTACGATGGATTTATCTTTTGACAGGTATGACTATTTCTATGATTATACAGGGCGGGAATATACGGACTATTTTGACGAAAACGGCGTACGCATCGTCTATTATCCCGGCGACAAAATAATTCAATTATCGCAACGAAGATTGTTATGCAATGCAAAATGGATATTTAATTTGGGTAAACAAAATACTTTGAATAAAGGTGTTGAATATATTTGGGAAAAACTGTTTTCACCTTACAGAT
>CALYRA010000030.1 GCA_945292135.1 uncultured Dysgonomonas sp. | reverse complement strand
GTACAGCTTTAGTTTACAGCATCGCAAACCAAACTATCATAAATGTATTAATTTTTAATTGAAAATACGATTTATAATATCAAAAGCTACTTCTTTTTTAGATTTTAAAGGAAAATCTTCTTTTTCGCCGTTTTTAGAAAGAATTGAGATTTTATTCGTATCATGCTGAAAACCTGCGCCTGTATCATTCAGGGAATTAAGAACTATAAAATCGAGATTTTTTTTCTCCATTTTCTTTATGGCATTAGATTCTTCGTCGTTTGTTTCCAGAGCAAAACCTACAAGTAGTTGCTTATTTTTCATTTGCCCTAATTGGGCGGCAATATCTTTATTAGGGATTAGCAACATATTCATTTCATCTCCTGTTCTTTTTATTTTTTCCTTAGCTTGTTCTTTAACCTTATAATCAGCAACTGCCGCGCAAAGTATAGCCGCATCCATAGAGGGAAAGGCTTCAACCGAAGCTTCGAACATTTCTTCCGCTGATTCAACATCTATACGATGTATATTCGGAGATTTTGTTTCGAGCGATACGGGACCGGCGATAAGAGTTACTTTAGCGCCTCTTGAGGCACATTCTTCTGCTAAGGCAAAACCCATTTTTCCGGAAGAGTAATTACCTATAAAGCGAACTGGATCGATTTTTTCATAAGTAGGTCCCGCTGTTATCAGTATTTTTTTTTTTGAAAGCGTTTGCTGTTTTTCAAAAAAAGAAACGACATATTCAAATATTTTCTCAGGTTCTTCCATTCTTCCTTTTCCTACAATATGACTTGCCAATTCACCTGAAGCGGGTTCTATTATTATATTTCCATAAGATTTCAACATCTCAATATTTCGTGTCGTTGATGGATGGGCAAACATATCCAAGTCCATAGCGGGAGCTATCATTACAGGAGCTTTCATTGAAAGATAAGTTGTTATAAGCATATTATCAGCTATTCCGTTCGCCATTTTCCCCAATGTAGAAGCAGTCGCAGGTGCAATTATCATTAAATCCGCCCATAATCCCAAATCTACATGACTGTGCCAAGTCCCGTCATTTGCTGTAAAAAATTCGCTAACGACAGGTTTTCCAGTCAAAGCAGATAATGTAACCGGAGTTATAAATTCTTTGCCGGATGGCGTCATTACGATTTGTACTTCCGCGCCTGCCTTTATAAATAAGCGGGCTAAAGATGCCGCCTTATATGCGGCAATACTACCTGTAATGCCTAAAACGATATGCTTATTTTCTAATATCATGTATTGCGATCTTAAATTCAAAACAAAGATATATCTAATTCAGATATATCAACTATCATTTTTACAGAATGTGATTAATACAGGTTGCGGGATAAATCATTTTAACGTCGATTATCTTATATTTTCCATTCTTTTTGTATATTTTTGCAATTTTGGTAGAGAAAATCTATTTTCTAAAACTAATTTTTTTATCATAAAATATATCAGATGGATTCATCAGCATCGAAAGTAAAAGAACTAACCATTGAAGAAATTTATAATTTTAAAGGAAAATATCCTAAACAATTATGGTATTTAGCTCTTGTCGAAATGTGGGAGCGTTTTACATTCTACGGAATGCGAGCTTTATTGGCGCTATATATTGCCACATTAGCTCTTTCTTCGGATTTCATACCCAAATCAGATGCAGAGCTCGAAAAAGTCAAGACTGAATTTCAAAATAAATATGGAGAAGAACTTACAGAAAGTCACCCAAGATACTATCTCGAAGCATCTCAGCAAAAATACAGAGATCGGGCCGAAAGCAAATCCAGTAAACAATATGGATTGATTCAGGCCTTTATTTATGCAATGGCGTTTGTTGGCGGGATGTTCGCCGACAAATTATTTGGATTTCGCAAATCTGTTTTTTGGGGTGGTATTCTTATGGCTATCGGTACTTTCGTTATGGCTATACCGGGAGCTTTACCTTTTTATTTGGGCGTAAGTATACTGATTGTTGGTAATGGATTTTTCAAACCGAATATTTCGACCATGGTCGGAGCTCTTTATAAACCCGGTGATGCCCGAAAAGACGCCGGATTCTCAGTATTCTATATGGCTATCAATATAGGCGCTTTATTAAGCGGGCTCACAATAGCCTATATCGGTACTTCAATAAGCTGGTCATTAGGATTTGCTACCGCCGGAATATGTATGTTGTTAGGTTTAGGCTTATTCCGCTTCACTCAACGCAAATTAGGTCCTATTGGTTTAGCTCCAAATCCTACCAAATTGGAAGAGAAAAAATACGGAATCAAAAAGGACTGGCTTTATCACTTAGCTACATTACTTTTTATTCCATTCTTCCTACTGATGGTTTATTATCCTTTCGATATTGACATGACTTGGCTCTTAGGCACTACTGTCGACATAGAGGGCAATATAGCCCCGAATTTTGTACAATTCAGTGATCTCTTTATGATCACAATAGCTATCCTTATCCTTATTTATCTCTGTTTTACCTTATTTAAGGTATCTAAAGAAGAAAAAGGAAAATTATTTGTTGCAATAGTGTTAATATTATTCTCTGTTCTCTTCTTCTCATTCTTTGAGCAAGGCGGAGGTTCTCTAAACTTCTTTGCAACAGGTAACGTTGAAAGCCATGGACTTAATATGACGCAGGTAAATAATTCGATTAATCCGTTGTGGGTCATAATCCTGGCTCCAATACTTGGCGCTTTGTGGATTGCTTTAAGTAAAAGGAAAAAGGAACCTAATACAGTTGTTAAATTCGGATTCGGATTTATTCTCTTAGGTTTAGGTTTTTTGGTATTTGCTTTGAGTAAAAACTTTGCGTCTGACGAAGGTTTTGTACCTCTATCAATGTTTTTTGGAGGGTACTCGGTCATAACTATCGGTGAATTATGCCTGTCTCCTATCGGATTGTCAATGATAACAACATTGACCCCATCCAGATTACACGGGGTAATGATGGGAACATGGTTTTTGGCAAGTGCATATGGGCAATACGGAGCAGGATTGATAGGTTCTATGCTCGCCAAAGTAGATATATCCATAGCAAATCCGACGAATCTGGATAAACTCACTCAATATACGGAAGGTTATAAAAATATAGCTATAATAGCTGTTGCGGCAGGTATCTTGTTATTGCTTCTTTCTCCTGTGTTGAATAAAATTATGAAACGATAATTCATGCAGACAGGAACTCAAAACAACTTCTTTAAAACTCAAGTATTAGGTCATCCGGCATGTTTATTCGTACTTTTTTTTAATTAAATGTGGGAACGCTTCTCATTTTATGGGATGCGTGTTCTTCTTGTAAATTTTCTTACGATGTCTATTATAGGCAGCAATCCCGGATGGGGTTGGAGCATATCCAGCGCTTTAGCCCTTTATGGCACATACGCCGGATTGTTATACATAACTCCGATTGCCGGAGGAATGATAGCCGACAAATTGATAGGTTACAGATGGGCGGTTGTCATTGGCGCTTTTATAATGACGTTGGGACATGCTTCAATGGCTATCGAGACACAATGGTCGCTATATTTAGGACTTGGATTGCTTGTCATTGGTACTGGGTTTTTCAAACCAAATATGACTTCAATCATTTCCGAAATTTACAAAGATATTCCTCAAAAGAAAGACGGCGCTTATACTATTTTCTATATGGGTGTAAATGCCGGCGCTTTCTTCGGTATGATGATGTGTGGTTATTTAGCCGAAAGAGTCGGTTGGAGTTGGGGATTTGGATTAGCCGGTATCTTTATGTTGCTTGGATGTTTACAATTCTGGTTAGCTAAACCATTATTTGGAAAAATTGGTGATGTCCCTGAAAAATCGGTTGAAAATAGCGATACTAAAAAAGCTCTGGAGCAATCCTATAAAGAAGCTAAACGCAATCCATTCACGATAGTTGATCTAATATTAATAGCTATAACATCTATAGTGGGTCTTTTATTCCTATTCAATGACCCTTTATCAAAGATAGGCGGTATTCATTTACTTCCTGAGAAATTTTTGGTAGATCCGCAAACGCTTTCAGGTCCTGTTGTTATTATATTTATTACTATAATTTTATTCTT
The DNA here is from genome assembly GCA_945292135.1 of uncultured Dysgonomonas sp. Lineage (GTDB taxonomy): Bacteria > Bacteroidota > Bacteroidia > Bacteroidales > Dysgonomonadaceae > Dysgonomonas. The sequence continues at coordinate 3,932 of CALYRA010000030.1, read as the reverse complement.
ATATTTAATTATATCGCGCGTTGTAAGATATGACAAGGTAGTAAGAAACCGAATGTTCGCAGTCATCATATTCGCATTCTTCGTTATCTTCTTCTGGATGTCATTTGAACAAGGTGCAAGTACGCTTGTAATATTTGCTCGGGACTTCACTGACAGAACTTTAGTAGGCAATTCCGCTTTGATATTCAATATTATCAACTCCTTGTTAACTATCATACCTTTAGCGATTATTACTTGGGTATTGATAAAGCTATTTAAACAAACGCATAATAAAATTTTATCTTCAAATATAGTATTAGCAAGTAGTTTCCTGATTATCTGGGCTATTGCCTTAGGTATTCTTTATAATGATTTCTCGAAGAAAGCATATATTGTGGAATACAAGGCTATCGAAACTGCTCGTTTGGATGCTGAAACTCATCAACCTGTTTTGGATGAAAACAGCAATCCTATATTTGATTACGTGCCGGTCTCGGCTGCAACACCTATTACTGAGTTTACAAAAATCGTAAACAGACAAGCAACTGTTTCTACTCAGGAAGAACTTGCATCCGGAAGTAAAATAAATGTACATGTCGAATCGGGCAATTATATTTATCTGAATAGCGAAACCGAAGCTAAGATTAAGGATAGTTACAGCAAAAATAATGTACCTGCACAAATTGTTCAGGCTACAGTAGTTAAGCCGGAAAGTAATTCGGTAGAAGTTACCACATCTTGGTTTAGTATATTAAATTCCTTTTTTATAATTTCTCTAGCATCATTATTTACGAAACTTTGGGATAGTAAGTATAATCCCCCTGCCGCCGTAAAATATGGAATGGGACTTATAATCATGAGTATCGGTTTTGCAATCCTTGCCTTTGGTTCAAATGTAATACCCAAAGGAGCCGAACCGGGATTTGTGCGAGTAAGCATGATATGGTTAGTTTTTGTTTACTTATTCCATACGATGGGAGAACTTTGTTTGTCTCCGGTTGGATTGTCATATGTAAGTAAACTCGTTCCGGGACGTATGATCGCATTTATGTTTGGAGTATGGTATTTAGCGATCGCTATCGGAAACAAACTAGCTGCGTCTGTTGGCGGTATGGTAGAAGAGATATCGGAAAATTACAGTATGAGTACCTTTTTCCTAATATTTACTATTTTACCTTTCGCAGCCGGAATTATCGTTATTTTGTTGAATCCATTCCTTAAAAAATTAATGGGCGGAGTGAAATAAACCTTTATGCGAAAAACAGCTTTTGCTCCCATTGTAGACGCTAATTCTAAGATACTCTTATTAGGTACTATGCCCGGTGAAGAATCTCTGAGAAAGCAAGAATACTATGGTCACAAAAGCAACCAATTTTGGAAAATATTATTTACACTCTATAACAAACCTCTTGCGGATAACTACGAAGAGCGGGTGGCTTTTTTATTGGAAAACGGAATTGCTCTTTGGGATGTGTTACAATCCTGCGAATGTATAGGTAGTATGGATTCAAATATAAAAAACGAGCAACCGAACGATTTCCAAAAATTTTATAAAAAACATCCTCATATAAAGCAAATCTTTTTTACCAGCCAAAAAGCTAAACAATTTTATTCCAAATATGTTGCATTAGATAAAGAGCATACATTTTCAGTTTTGCCCTCACCGAGTCCGGCAAACGCCAAAATGCGTCTAAGTGAAAAAATTGAAACTTGGAAAGAAATTTTAGAAAGTGTGTTATCTTTGTAAAAAGGAGATAAGAATATTGTCATGGCACTGAAACAACAACTTCAATTAAAACAACAACAAAAGCTTTCCCCTTTGCAGATGCAAGTCATAAAGCTCACCGAATTGCCATCACTCGAACTGGAAGAAAGAATAAAACAAGAATTAGAGGATAATCCGGCTTTGGAAGAAGGACAGGATTATGAAGATATAAATGAGGATTTTGATAATGATTCGGATGAAAATATTTCTCAAGAGGATATTACTCTGGGAGATTATCTGAATGATGAAGAAGTACCTGACTTCAGATTAAAGGATAACAATAAACTTTCGTCGGATAGGCAAGAGATACCATTCGCTATCGCCGAATCTTTGAATGAGCATCTTCTTGAACAACTCGGAGAATGCGACTTTAATGATGATGATCTTAAAAGCGCAGAATATATTATAGGGAATATAGATGAAAGCGGTTATCTGGATCGTTCTTTATCAGCCATTTCAGATGATTTAATTTTTCAGCAAAACATTGATATTTCAATAGATAATCTTGAAAAATTATTGAAAATAATTCAAACATTTGATCCTGCCGGTATAGGAGCAAGAGATTTAAAAGAATGTTTATTATTACAATTGGAAAGAAAGGAAAATTCGGATATCGTAGACCTTTCAAAGAGAGTAATTAAAGATTATTTTGATGAATTTTCGAAAAAACATTATGAAAAGATTATTCACTATCTAAAAATTGACGAAGCGACTTTCAAAGAAATCATACAGGAAATCACGACTTTGAATCCAAAACCGGGAAATAATTGGGGTGATTCTTTGGCTCAGTCAATGAATACAATCGTACCTGACTTTATTGTAGAAGTATATAATGGTTAACTTTTTTTAATCCTGAACAATCGTAATATTCCAGACCTTAGAGTAAATAAAGAATATTCCGAAATGTTGAAGGGCTATTCGGACAATAAGGAATCAATGAATAACGACGCCAAAAATGCGGTTTTGTTTGTCAAACAGAAACTTGATTCTGCCCGATGGTTTATCGAAGCTATTAAGCAACGTCAAGAAACTCTATACAATACGATGCGAGCTATTATTGACCTGCAATATAATTTTTTCATGACCGGAGACGAAATGCAGCTTAAGCCAATGATCCTGAAAGACGTCGCGGAACGAACAGGATTTGACATTTCGACTATATCGAGGGTAAGTAACAGCAAATATGTCCAAACTAACTTCGGTATTTATCATCTTAAACATTTCTTCTCCGAATCAATGCAAACTGATACAGGTGAAGAGATTTCTTCTCGTGAGGTTAAAGCCATATTAAAAGAGTGCATTGAAAATGAAGATAAAAGAAAGCCTCTGACTGATGATAAACTTTCAGAAATTTTACAACAAAAAGGCTATGTAATTGCTCGTCGAACTATAGCCAAATACCGCGAGCAAATGAATATACCAATCGCAAGATTAAGAAAGGAAATTTAAAATTTGAAAGCAAAAAAAAATATAGCCCGCTTATTTTCTTTTATCCTACATCCCATTTTTATGACATTGTATGGAGTTTGCTTTCTATTTTTATACAATAGTTCCTTTTTAGGAACTAATTTATTTATTAAGGTTATAACTCCCATAGTTATTTTAACTTGTATCTTTCCTTTAAACGCTATTTTTTTATTAAAAAGCTTTGGCGTTATTAAAGATTATGCTCTTAGCAGTAAAAAAGATAGATTAGCGACTTTCCTTATTGTACTTTTTTGTTATGGGTTTCTATTATATTACTTTGCGTTACCCAATATTCCAATATGGTTTTACATGACATTGACTATACCTTTTATCATCTTGTTGATAGGAGGATTTATTACTTTTTTTTGGAAAATAAGTACTCATATGTTAGGTTTGGGAGGGTTAATAGGATCTACATTGAGTTTATCTTATTATGTATTAAGCATCAATCCTTATGGTTTATTCATTGTTTTATTTATACTCGCCGGTTGTTTAGGTACTTCTCGTTTGATACTCCAAAAACACACTCCGCCACAAGTATATAGTGGGTTTGTTGTTGGTTTAATTATTTCGATAATTTATATCCAGTACATTCCGTATTTATTTATCTTTAGATTTTAGAATCAAAAATTAAGAATAACAATTCGAAAAATAAATAAACTCATTTATAGATGAAACCAATTATAAGTATTATTATGGGAAGTACTTCTGATCTGCCTGT
>CALYRA010000029.1 GCA_945292135.1 uncultured Dysgonomonas sp. | reverse complement strand
TGGTGAGCTTGCTAATGGTATATCAGCCGGAGAGAGGTACGTTCCCCAATTGGATGGACAAAGTAATATGCCCGATGCCATATCACTAAAACCGGTCTGCGGTGGTAAAGAGTTTTCGCACATGGAAGATTTGTTAGCGATAAACAAATATTTATTATTATCCAATGACCGTTTGGTTACGGAAAACAATATTACAAGTTTTTGTGAAATGGAGCTTGGCAAGTTAGTCGAAAAAGTCGAATTAAAGTTGACAACCAAAATTAGTTCTCTTCCCCATGAGGGGATAATAAAAACAATTGAAGTCAGGCTTTATCCTTCGGATCGATATCCCGTGCATCTTTATAATCCGGGCGTATTGCGTCATTTGCTCAATGGGCTTAATAAACGATCTCCCCGTGATTACAATTATACGATCAAAGTCATGCAGGGGAGCAACAATTAATACGTTCAAAAATAACAGAAGCCTCAATAATTAAACCCTTCATTTATAAAACCACATTGTGTAAACTGCGGTCGTTGTTTTTTTCACAATTTAAGTTTCGGGTGTAAATTCAGCTGCCTAATATACCAAAGATAACGATATAGTTATTTACTTCATCTTCATTTGTTGTGGATCGTTGCAAACCGGAAGGGTCACTGTTATGTCGATACCGCCGATATGTTTATCCTTGTATAATTTATTCTTCATCTTGTGAGACAAAGCGGAAGTATTGTTTTCCTCATTTTCAGATTTGCTTATTATTTCTTCCAGTAAATAAACCATTTTATTCTCATAATCATTCTGAGCCAAAGGTGTAGACATATGCGGAGCGACGTTAAAGTCCCAAGCTGTTATTAAAGGTTTTGAGGGGTCGCATACCTTTTTTTCAATCCTGTAATAAGACGTTTAGAGCCATCAAACTTATTGTCGCATTACTAGTCCAGAGATATATGCTATAAAACTATAGTCGCAAGAGTAAAAATCAGAATTTAGATAAAAAAATATTTGATTCATCCAATCCTATTATTTTTATAGACTTAGAAAGAAGATTGTGCTCAACTGATTTTATAAACTGTATCTCTTTATTAATTGTTTTTTTATTATCTATAAACTGGTGCAAAAGACTAAAGGTTTGAAAATGATTATTCTAAAAAGTGATTTTTTATTCTAAATGATTGGAAGACTTTCTGTAAAAAGAAATGAAACATTTTCTTTTCCAGCATGATTAAAATGTATACGCTCTGATTTAACGCCAAAGAATCTTTCGATAGAGTTTTCTGTTATTTCTTGATCTATAGAGCCGAAGAGGTAATCATTTTTAGCTAACAATAAACACTTATTTGCAACTCTTATAACATTGTTCAAATAATGAGAATTTAAAATAATTGTAATCTCTTTTTCTTGAACTAACTTTTTCAATTGATCTAATAAATTTAATTGATTCCGAAAATCTAAATTAGATTCTGGTTCATCCATAATGAGTAGCTGAGGGTCTGCCACAAAGGCTTTAGCCATATAGGCTAACTGTAACTCTCCTCCACTTAATTGATCACACCGTTTATCCTTAATATGTTCAATATTAAACTCTTGCATAACCCTGTCTGTTTCTCTATAATCCTTTTCAGAAGGACTTGCAAAATAAGGATTGACACGACTTCTTCCGAAACAGATAAAATCCCTAACATTATATGTAAAAGTAACCTTACTGATTTGAGGAACATATCCGATGTTTTTTCTCATCGTATTACTCGGTTTTCCACCAAGGAGGCATAAACCTTTATGCCAATCATAAATACCACATATACATTTCAATAAAGTTGTTTTACCAACATCATTACAACCCATTACAGCTAGTATATCGCCTTTATTTAATTCGAAACTTATTTCATTTAATAAATTTTCTTTATCCTTATAGCCAAATGAGCAATTTATTAATTTCAGGAAATTCATTATCGCTGTTTTTTCAGATTAAACATAAATACGAAAAGAGGAGCTCCAACTAATGCGGTCAAAATACCAATAGGAATCTCGGTAGAAGAAACACTTCTGGCTATTGTATCTATAATTAACATAAATATAGCCCCAAATACTGCAGATAGAGTAACGCAAAATCCATTATTTGCTCCTATGATTCTTCGACAAATGTGTGGTATCACAAGACCAACCCAACCTATGATTCCCGATACTGTAACCGAAATACTGATCAAAACGGTTGACACTATAATCAATATTATACGCAAGTATTGAGGATCTATTCCCATCATGGAAGCTTCTTCATCACCTAAAGAAAGTAGATTTAGTTTCCAACGTAATATGTATAAAATGAAACAACCGATAATAGCCGGAACTAATACAATACTAATTTGGGCATTCGTTGAACCTGAAAAACTACCCATAAGCCAAAAAGTAATTGCTGGTAGAGTCTCATTTGTATCCGCAATATATTTTATCAGAGAAATAAGAGATACGAATATGGAAGAAACAATAATACCACTCAAGACAATAGATATCACGGATTTGTTCTTCTTACCTCCAGACAGCAATAAAACGAGAAACATACTAAAAAGACCAAAGCCAAGAGATAATATATTTACCAGCAAAAAATAGTTTTTAAATAGCAGTATCCCTAAAGCAGCTCCAAAGCCGGCTCCCGAAGATGTACCTAGAATATCGGGGCTTGCCAATGGATTGTGTAAGAGAGCTTGTAAGGTTGTTCCCGAAATAGCAAGGCAAGCTCCGACAATGATAGATAATATAATTCGGGGAAATCTAATCTCAAAGAATATCTGATATTTTATCCTTTGATCTCCCGAATCAGGAACTTGTCCTAGTAATTGAAATATCTCTTGCGGATACAATGTATATTTCCCTATGAACAACGAGCTAAATGCGAGTATAATCAATAGAATAGAACTAATTAATATAAGACCTTTATATTTTTTCAGTTCAGTACTTTTTCCCATTCCTAACCTATTATCGAATTAATGAGTATATCATCTATATCCTTATTATATAAATCTTTATAAAACTGTTTCAAATGGGTTCTGAATTGCTTCATAGAATAAAATTCCGGATATATTTTTGCCATCATCCATAAAGAAGTTAAAAGAGATTCACTGCATGGGCTTCCCCAAGCATAAATTCCTCTAGGAATATCATATATTTGTTTTTCTTTAACAGCTCTAAGCGAAGACAAATTTTGATTAGAAGAGCCGTCCATTACAGATTGAGCGGAGTTGCCTAAAAATATAAAAATGCAATCAGGATTCCATTTATATATTTGTTCTATATTAACCTCATATTCTCCATTAAAGTCTTTTGCTACATTCATTAAATTTGCTTTTCGGAGAAAATGATCACCATAACTATTATTTCCCGCAACAGTTATCTTACCATTTATATTATTGAAGATAAATAAACCTTTTAATTCTAAAGGAATACGATTTTTAATTTGGACGCTTATTTGATCAGAAACATCCCATTGGGCTTTCATCTTTCCTGAATATTCCAGATTTAGCTCGTCAGCCACAATCTTTTCCCACTCTATCGTCAAAATTTCAGGATCGGACTGATTCAAAAAAATATTCCGGCTCTGTATCGGTAATTTTTCGATACCCTTGTTTTGAAATTCGCCATAATAAAATATCTGATCGGGAGCCAGAGTTAATACAGTTTCAATGTTGATATTAAAATCATTGTTAACCATTGATGTTTCAATGGTATTATACGCGGGGTATATCTCATTTATAATATCCTTATTGGCTGTATCAAAAGTTCTCGGATTAGTTCCTATAATATTGATGTCATTATCTTGGGCTAAAAGTAGCATTGAAAAAAAGGGCGGAGAAAGGTTCATTATTTTCTTCCGATTCGAAGTACTATCTGTCTGTATTTTATTTTTATCTGTGTTTTGTCTACACCCGAAAGATAAGAAAAGACTCAAAGCTATCAAAATCAAAGTTTTATTATTATAAGTTTTCATACATTCTATTTTTGATATAACCGACCATGATATAGTGGTTCTTTATATTCTCTGATATAATTAAATTTCTTTTTTTCCAGAGCATCATATATAATATTCTCCTTCAGTATTGGATCTAAGCCTGTCAGCCTTCCAGATAGCCAAGAAAGAACGACTTCCTTAGGCTCTGTTTCATTATCTTGTAAATGAGGTGTAACAACAATCAGGTAACCGCCGATATTTAAAGAATTATATATGCGTTCAACAAGTGATTCCAGTTTATTACCGGCAAAAGCAAGTACGCCGGATGCTAAAATCAGGTCATAATCACTACCCAATTCATCAGTTTGAAAATCCCCGCTATAAACCTGAACCGATTTTTCAACCTTATTTTGAAGAACGAACTCTTTAGTTATTTTAGCTACTTCCGTTTTTTCAAAAACCACGCCTGTTGATTGTGGATGTTGTTTTACAAAATCAATTGCCATAATACCGGGTCCACCTCCTAAATCCAGTATTTTGGGATTAGGATGATCTTTCAATAATTGAGTAGTAAAGGAGAGAAAATATTCCAGCCGAAAGAGCCGCATCTCTTTGCATGTATATTCTGCCAGAGTTTTGAAATCATAAGGTAAAGATTTTGTCTGATTAGAACTACCTTGTTTAATCTGTTGAGTAAGATTCTCGATACTATACATTTTTCTTTTGTACAGAAGTAAATCCCCTATGTATGTTTCGCTATTTCGGGATAAATACTGTTCGCTTTTTGTGGTATTTGAATATTTATTTTCAGTTTTTATTAAATATCCTGTTGATACCAAAGCATTCAGGCATAGGTCTAAGTTTCTCTGGTTATAACCCAGATTAGAAGAAAGTTCTAAGCTAGTTTTAGGTATATCCAGCGAAGAAAATAAATCAAGTTCAAGAGCTGCGAAAAACAGATCACTTTCTATTTTATTTGTTATTTGTTCTCTATAAATCATAATTTTTAATACTAATCGGTTAATGAATTATACAATTGTTTTTAAGGATCAATCTTTCTTTAATTTTAAAAGAGATAATGCAATACCTTTATTCGGAACAATATCAAATACTTTTGTCGTTGTTCTTTTGTCCGCATTCAATTTGTAAAATCCGTTATGCCCCTCTGACTCATTTACAATCCTTATGTATAGCTGATTATCTATTTTATAAAAAGAGCCACTGGCTACATTGGGTACTGTTACTGGAACCTCAATTTTTGTTTTTTCTTTTGTTTGCAGATTTATTTTATAAACATCGAAGTCCGGTGTTGAAGCTTGAGTTAATCCATAGGCCTTATATTCCGACTTTGATACTGTTACATATAAGTCATTATCATATTCACAGATTGATTCAAATACATATTTTCCGCCAGACGGGCGTCCAAAATCTGATGTTCGCAGTCTCCACGAAGGATCAAAATCCCCATTCTTAGTCAATCTGAATATCTGACCTTCATCCATTGCCTGTAGTATGATTCCTTTATTCGGATCATAATTATTCCACTGATGTGTAATGAAATATATCGAGCCTTCATTACTTGTCGCCAGATGTTGGTTCTCGAGTGGAGGTAATCCCTGATTATAAATTCCCGACAATGATATTATTTTTTCAAACTTGTTTGTTTTCAAATCAATTACAGCAAGGTAAAATTCTTTATATAGAGCATCCAAGCCCCCTTTGTTTTTAGTTTGCCCATAATGCACATTAACATATAGCTTTCCATTGGCTGTAATGATCGTTTCTTGTCCAATTAGTGAATAAGGGGCTTCTTTCCCTAGCTTACCGCTAAACTCGGCATCTATATTAGGCTTAAAAGCTTTTACTTCTTTTTCCAAATCAATAATTTCATTTTTTAGGGTCATCGTTTTAGGATTAAACATCTGTATGGTGTATCTTTTGTCCTGATTTACAAAATATCCATTTTGGTCATCAGCAATACAAAATTTGACAGGAGAAAGCGGGCTTGGAAAAGGTGTCTCTATGAATCCTGCATCCTGCAATAAGCCTTTATCATTAATCACATATTTCTGAATACCTCTGTCTCCCTTTTTATTGGCTCTGATAAACAACCATTTGTTATTATATACGTTACATAAGCCCATAGTGTTAGAATATTCCAGTGTTGGATATTGTGTGTAATCAATAGGAGTTTTTGTTATATCGGAAATATATGAGATACTCATATTAGCAACTTGAGGATTAGGGTTTATAGTCCCGTTGAATGTTACTAAAATGTAATTCTCAATATTGTTTTCACCCGAATTGTTTGGATCAGGATCATCACTACATCCAATTAGAAATATGATGCATGCAAGTACTGTTAGAAGTGATTTATTTTTCATCTCATTTGTTTTTATTTGGTTGTTAATCTATTATTAAAGAGAGTTTTGTGGAAATGTATCTTCCCATATTCTGAACTCTGTAATTATCATATATTTTAGAATTAAAGACATTACGAATCTCCAACGAAACATTAAAATTCTTCCATAACAGGTCTTTATATAATAAAGTGAATGTATGGTTATTCTGGCTTGGAATTATCGAATATGGATCTTCTATATATTTTGTTTTTCCTAGAAAACCGGCAAAGCCGGATTTCTCAAAATCCTTAGGAACAAAAGTGAAATAGTAGGCGTTAACCCATGAATACAACCATGTCATACTTATTTGATTATTCACTTTTGCATTAACTCCTAAATTAGCATATAAGAAAGGGATATTTCTCAGTCTGGAATGTGTGAGATTATTACCATACTTAGATAATAGATAGCTGTATCTCATATTGTTGTATGTAATATTCCCAAAACAACTAACAGGTTTACATATATTATAATTGAAATCGGCATCCACATTATATCCCGCAACATTTCCAATATTATTATATACCCAATAGTTATTTAATTGTTCCATTTGAATTATCCGGCGCGTGTTTCTGTAAGAAAAGTTGATACCATAGCTATATGTCTTTTTATCAATAGCCAGTCCGATATAATAATTGGTTGTTATCTCCGGTTGTAATACAAAATTAGCGAGTATGGTTGAGTAGTTACCGTATATTTCTTCGATATCGGGTAGTCGGGAAGTATAATTAATTCCACCTTTTATATTTGTCGAATTATCGATTTGAACCCTAAAAACATCTTGAAATCCGAACCGATTAAATGTATTCGTAGACTCTTTGTCTGATAACATAGCTGTAAACGGATCTATCTCCCTCCCTTTGGACGTAAGATTGAATAAATTAACAGATAATGTATTTTTTAATATTCCCGAAAACCAATATGAGTTCCAACTAAGTGAGGCTAATATTTTTTTGTAGACTGCAGGATAAGATAGCACATCTGTTTCGTTATCAATAGAACTTTTGGGAGCATATCGATCTGATCCGGTACTCCTATGATTTTGATAAATGATATTTGCATTCAGTGTGTTAAATTGTGCAATACGATAACTCACATTTGTACGTAGAAATAAATTTCGATTTCTTTTCTTTGATAGTGAACCGCCTACAATAGATTCACCTCTATTATAATCAATAGGTTCAAAGTCGCCATTCCAATTGTATTTTCCTTGTACAGTATCAATATATTGAGTTGTAATTACTCCATAGCTGCCAAATTGATCAATTTTTAAATTGTTGATATGTTTTTTATATCTGATGCTTCCGATGACGTTTGCCTTTACCTTATTTCTGACTTTTCCATATGGAATATACATTGTTGAATTAAACGGTATACCCTTGTTTATATCATAATAAATCAGGCTCATTTTTGTATCATCTGTCCAATTGGTATTTTTTATTCCAATAAAACCTTCAGTAAATATCTGCTTGAATTTATTATTGAATAGTTTATAAGATTTTTCTCCATTTCTTATATCAACGTTGTAATCATTTTTGGATGTAGCATAAAATATATCTTCGCCCCAATAAAATTGCTTTACAGTATGTTTTATTCTAAACGAGCTACGTTGTGTTAAATAACTTCCTGTTTCATGAGAAAGGTGTAGATATTTTTTGTTTTCATTAGACCTCGCA